>CAYTQL010000283.1:0-4350 GCA_964439555.1 uncultured Planctomycetaceae bacterium
TGCCCTCCTGGATGATGTCCAGGAAGCTCAGGCCGCGGTTGCGGTACTTCTTGGCGATGGAGACCACCAGGCGGAGGTTCCCGCCTGAGAGCTCCCGCTTGGCGTGCTCGTAGTCGAAGAAGACCTTCTGGATCGCCTTGACCCGCTTGCGGAGCAGATCGGGCTCCTCGAGGACCAGGCCCACCAGCCCGTCGAGCTCCTCCTTCATCACCTCGACGTCCTCTTCGGGGATGTCGTTCCGGTCGGCCGAGTCGATCGCCCGCTGGAGCTCGCGCATCTTGTCGGAGATGTGCTGGAGCTTCTTCATCAACGGCTGGATCTTGCTGGTCCTCAGGGAGAGCTCCTCGACGAGCTTCGCGGCGCGACGCCGCCGTCGCCACAGGCTTCGGCGGGCGGCTTTGCGCTTCTGCTCGGAGGCGCCGCCGTCCCGCGAGACCTCCCAGTCCCGTCGGTTGGCTTCGAGCACCTTCCCGAGGGTCTCGAGGTTCGCGGGCATCCGCTCGGTGATCGTCTCCTTGGAGAGGTTCTCGGCGGTGGAGATTTTCATGGTCCGGTCGAAGGGCAGGTCGCCCTGGTGGACCTGCTGGAGGATTTCGACCGCCTGCTGGACGCAGTAGTCGCTCTCGAGCACCCGCCGGCGGAAGTGCATGCGGGTCATCTCGATTTTCTTGGCCAGGGCGATCTCCTCATCGCGCGTGAGCAGGGGGATCTCGCCCATCTGGGTGAGGTACATCCGGACCGGGTCGTCGACTCGCTTGGACTCGACCTCCAGCTCGGCACGGGCCTCCTTGGCGACCTTCTCCTTGTCGACGTCCTCGGAGAACTCCTCGCGCTTGGCGGCCTCCGCCTCGTCGAGAAGCTCCACGCCGAGCTCGTCGAGGGTCATCAGCAGCGAATCGATCTGATCCGGCGAGACTGCCTCGTCGGGCAGGTCCTCGTTCATCTCCTCGTAGGTGAGCCACCCGCGGCTCTTGCCCTTGGCGATCAGTTTCTTGACCGAAGCATTCAGCGGTTCAGCCATTCGGCAGCGCTCCTGGGTACGGACCGAGTAGCCCCTTGAGCGGCTCCGGGAAGCTCTGCGCATACAGCACGCGCCCGCCGGGGGCGCAAAGCTCTCTGAGCCCACTCCGCCAAAAATCCAGAATTAGGCCATTATACGGATCGGCGATGCGGGGTCAATGTCTATGGTCTCAAACGTACGATAGGTCATGCAAGTTCTATCGGATCCGCGGACGGTTTCGCGGATCCGGCTGGCGCAGACGCAGTTGCAACTCGCGCAGGGCGTCGTCATCCAACGGGCCGGAGACAAGCTGACGGGTCTCCTGCTTCCGCCGCCGATAGAGCATGCTCTCGACCGCGCCGGCGAGCGTGGCGGCGTGGTTCCCCCGCCTCGCCCCGGCCGCGGCCAGGTCGGTCAGCAGCGGCGCCCCCTCGGCGACCGCCGGGTCGTTCAGAATGCTCTCGATCGACAAGTTCCCGTCCTGACCGTACTTCCAGACAATTTCCGCGAGGCGTCGATACGTCGGATCGGTGAATTCGTGGGGGTCGATCTTCTCGGCCGCGGCGTCGAAAAGCTCCCCGTCGTCCAGCAGCACCTCCAGGACCTGTCGCTCGGCAAGCGTCTCGGTGCGCGGGGCGAAGCTCTCGGTGCGCGAGACGCCCGCCGCCGCCGCCCGGGCGCGGCGTCCGAGGCGGTGCATCTGCTCCTGGAGCTTCCCCAGCGGGACGTTGAGCATGTGGGCGATGTGCTGGGCCAGTTGGCCGCGGCGAATTTCGTCGATGCTCCCGTAGGCGCTGGAGCGGGCGATCATCGTGAGGAACCGTTCGAGCACCTCCCGCTGGGCGGCCGGGTTGCCCTCGTAGCCCTGGTACTCCCCGAAACGCTTGTCCCAGGTGTACTGGAGGGCGTCGGGGGCGTCGTCGATCAGGCGGGCGAAGGCCTCGGGCCCGTCGGAAAGCACGAAATCGCACGGGTCCTTCCCCGCCGGGATCGTCGCGACGCGGACGTGAATCTGCTGGGCGAGGAAGATTTCCAGCGCCCGCTCGACCGCGGTGGCGCCGGCGACGTCGGCGTCGAAGACCAACACCACCTCCTTGGCGTACCGCGCCAGGAGCCGCACGTGGCGGTCGGTCAGGGCGGTGCCCAGCGTGGCGACCACGTTGCAGACCCCGTGCTGGTAGGGGATCAGGGCATCGAGGTAGCCCTCGACCACCACCGCCCGGTCGCTCGAGCCGATCTCCTTCCGGGCCAGGTCGAGCCCGTAGAGGTTCGAGGACTTGTCGAACAGGGCGGTCTCGGGGGAGTTGAGGTATTTCGCCCGCTCCTCGGGCGACAGGGCCCGCCCGCCGAAGGCGATCACCCGCCCGGTCACGTCGCGGATGGGGAACATCAGGCGGTGGCGGAACCGGTCGTAGTGTCCGCCGGTCTTGCGGGGGGCGACCAGCCCGGCCGCTTCGAGCTGCTGGGGCGCGAATCCCTTGGTCGCCGCGGCGCGGGCGAGCCCCTCCCAGGCGTCCGGGGCGTACCCGAGCCCGAACTCGCGGATCGCCTCGTCGGAGATGCCCCGCCCGCGGGCGTACTCCAGCGCCTCGCGCCCCGCAGCGTTCTGCAACTGCGCCGCGAACCACTGCTGGGCGAAGCCCGTTGCCTTCGCCAGTTCCGCCCGGGAAAGCCCCGCGGGACCGCGCTGGACCTTCTCGGCGGGCAGGGCGATCCCCGCCCGCTGGGCAAGCGCCTCGACCGCCTCGGGGAACGAGAGCTTGTCGTACATCATCACGAACTGGAAGACGCCCCCGCCGGCGCCGCAGGCGAAGCACTTGAAAATCTGCTTGCCCGGGGAGACGTACATCGAGGGATTGCGGTCGTCGTGGAACGGACAGAGCCCCACGAACTCCGCCCCGCGCTTCTTCAGCGAGACGTACTGCCCCACGAGCTCGACGATGCTCGTGGCCTGCTGAATCTGCTCGATGAATGCTTCGCTGAATCGCGGCATGGTTCCCGGCCTCCGTGCTCGGAGCGATTATAGCAGGCGTCGCGGCGAATCGAACCCGCGCGTGGGAAAGGGCGCGCGACAAATTCGCCGCGTCGGCGTCTCGGGCGTCGGACGCATGGCCGGGACGGCCATGCCGCGATACGGACGCGCCCCCCGCGGGAAATCCGCCCGCGGGGGGACATTTGCGCGGCCGGGGGCGAATCTGGTACACTCGGCGATTCACAACCGGGACCGTCGGACCCCTGCCCGAGGTGAGCCCATGCCGCCGTTGAAGGTCGTATCGGAATACAACCCGGCGGGCGATCAGCCCGAGGCGATCGACCAGCTCGCGCGCAACGTCCAGGCGGAGCAGCGCTACAACGTCCTGCTCGGGGCGACCGGGACGGGCAAGACCTTCACCATGGCCCATCTCGTCGAGCGGGTGCAGAAGCCCACGCTGGTCATCTCCCACAACAAGACCCTCGCCGCCCAGCTCTACGAGGAGTTCAAGGAGCTCTTCCCGGACAACGCGGTCGAGTACTTCGTCAGCTACTACGACTACTACCAGCCCGAGGCGTACATCCCCCAGCGGGACATCTACATCGAGAAGGACGCCTCCCGCAACGACGAGCTCGACCGCCTCCGCCTCAGCGCCACCACCAGCCTCTCGCACCGCAGGGACGTGATCATCGTCGCCTCGGTGAGCTGCATCTTCGGGCTCGGGAGCCCGGAGGAGTACAAGAAGATGGTCGCCCCGGTCCGCACCGGGACCACGGTGGACCGCAGCGAACTGCTCAAGCAGTTCGTCGCCCTCCAGTACGACCGCAACGACGTGGACTTCAAGCGCGGGACCTTCCGCGTCCGCGGCGACACGATCGACATCTACCCCGCCTACGAGGAGTTCGGCTACCAGATCGAGCTCTTCGGCGACGAGGTGGACCGCATCCGCCTGATCAACCCGCTCACCGGCGACCCGCTGAGCGACATCGACCAGGTGTTCATCTTCCCGGCCGTGCACTACGTGGCCGACGAGGACACCCTCGAACGCGCCGCCGCGAGCATCCGCCACGAGCTGGAGATGCAGGTCATCAACCTGAAGAACGCGGGCAAGCTGCTCGAGGCGCAGCGGCTCAACGCGCGCACCCGCTACGACGTGGAGATGATGCTGGAGGTGGGTTTCTGCCCCGGCATCGAGAACTACTCGCGACACCTCGACGGGCGGGCGCCCGGGCAGCGCCCCTATACGCTGATCGACTACTTCGGCGACGACTTCCTGCTGGTGATCGACGAATCGCACGTGACGATCCCGCAGATCCGGGCGATGTATAACGGCGACCGCGCCCGCAAGGAGGTGCTCGTGGAGCACGGGTTCCGCCTG
>CAYTQL010000284.1:0-4347 GCA_964439555.1 uncultured Planctomycetaceae bacterium
GTCGCCAGCTTCAGCGCGGCCACGTCGCGGCGGACGCCATTGGTGAACACGCCCACCAGGACCCCGTTCCGGGTGACCGAGAGGCTGGAGAGGTAGCCCGAGGCGTACCCGTCCTGGCTGTTGGGGGCGACGGTCGAGGACCCGCCGAACTGGGACAGTCCGCCGAACTCGCCGATGGTCCCGAAGTCCATGCGCAGCGTCCGCGTGTTGGTCGGGTCGTGCCCGAAGACCAGTTGCAGCGTCGGCGTGTCGGGGCTCGCCCCGCTCATGCCGCCGTAGCTGCCGTCGGCCTGGAAGGAGATGTCCTGGATCCGCCGCTTGGTGATGTCCACGTCGCCGGTGACCGAGGTGATGACCATGTCCCACGTGTTCGGCGCCGAGCGGACGAAGGCGGCGGAGAGAATGTGGGCGATGCCCTGGGAGTCGAAAATCTCCACGTTGGTGTTCTTCACCACGTCCCCGCCGGCGGTGAGGATCTCGAAGTACTCGGGCATGCCCACCGCGCCGGTGGACCCGGCGCCCATCTCCATCTCCAGGTCGAGCCGGGAGTAGCCCACCTCGGCCTCGCTGACGCGGATTTCGCCGTTGGTGACGATGGCCGTGCCCTCGCTGCCGAGCATGCCGTTGATTTCGTCGAGCACGTCCTGGATCGTCGTGGCGTCGGCGTCGATGGTGACCGAGGAGGAAGCGGTCGTCCCGTCGCGCTTGGTGAGCGTCAGGTCGATCGTGTCGCCGTCGACCAGCGGGGTGGTCGTCTGGTCGAGGTCCTGGAGGAGGGTGCCCTCGGCGGCGACGGCGCCGCCGGAGGTGTACTGGTCGCCGGAGGTGATCACGTGGCGGGAGGGCTTGACCTCGTCGGCGCTGAGGTTGCCGGTGTAGGTGATCTCCTCGGTCTGCTTGGCGGCGAGGGCGACGTCATAGGGGATGCGGATGTCGTTCCTGGTGGTCTCCTGGAAGCCTTCGGCGACGCCCTCGGAGCCGATCCGCTGCATGCGGTAGCCGGTGGCGGGGTCGACGAGGTAGAAGTCCGAGTCCACCGCGAAGGCGCCCACGCGGGTGTAGACGTCCTTGGTCCCGTCGTTGAGCACGAAGAAGCCCTTGCCTTCGATCGCCATGTCCAGCGGCTGACCGGTATTCTCCAGCGAGCCCTGGTTCATGTTCTTGTCGATGCTGGCGACCTGCACGCCGGAACCGATCTGCATCGGGTTGATTCCGCCGATGGTCTCGGTGGCCTGACCGGCCTCGCGGAGGGTCTGGCTGAGCAGGTCCGCGAAGTGCACGCGGGAGGCCTTGAACGCCGTCGTGTTGACGTTGGCGAGGTTGTTGCCCGCCACGTCGAGCATCTGCTGGTGGACGCTGAGGCCCGTTACGCCGGAAAGAAGTGCATTACCCATCTCTCACCTCGGGGTCTGGAAATTCGTTACTCGGTCACCGACTGCACGGAGCTCAGCGGCACGCGGTAGTCGCCCACGGCCAAGAGCACCTGCTCGCCCGACAGGTCCGCCCGCTCGACCTGTCCCTGCACGGCGTACTCGCCCTCGGGCGGCACGAAGGTGATCGTCTTGCCGATCAGCGCCGTGCCCTGGCTGAGCTGGGCGCCGGCGAGAGCCTTCTCGAAGCTCCCGCTGATGTTCTCGAGTTGCTCGAGCTGCGAGATCGTCGCGAGCTGCGCGGTCATCTCGTCGTTGCTCATGGGCTCGAGCGGGTTCTGGTTCTTCATCTGCGTGACCAGCAGATTCATGTAGTCGATCCGGAGCTTGTCGGACCCGACCGCTTCAATTCCGCCGATGGAACTCATTCTGAGTGCTCCTGTTACATCCAGACGTTGATGGACTCGTCGCCGACGTGTTGCGCGGCGACCTCGCCGGGCGCGGGCTCGGGACCCTCGTCGTCCGCCGACTCGGCGCCCGCGGCGACGGTGGTGAACGGCGCGGCCTCGTCCCGGTCAAAGGCTTGCTGGGGGTTCTGCTGCTGATCGGTCAGGTGGGCGAAGGAACTCTCCGGGCCCTGCTGCTCGGGCATCTGGATCTCCAACCGCCGCACCTGGATGCCCCCCTCGGCCAGGCGGTTGATCACCCCGCCCGCCTCGCGCTGAAGCTCCGTCATCACGCGGGCGCTTTCCACCTCGATCACGCCGCGCAGGTCGTTGCCCTGGGAATGCAGCGTCAGGCGGACGTGCCCGAGCTCCGGGGGGTTCAACCGCAGCGTGACCTGCTCGCCGACCCGCGGACCGCCGTGGGCCCGCAGCGTGGCGACGATCTGCTCGCCCGGGCTCCTCTGCCCGGTCGCATCCACGCTCTGGAGCACCCGAGGCCCGGCGGCCGGGGCAGCCGGGGCAGCCGACGACCCGGCCGTGGGCTGCGCGGCAGCCTGGACGCTCGTCGTCGGCTCGGGGCTCGGCACGCGCGGCGCCTCGACCGGTTCCGGGCTCGGCGTCGCGGGGCGCGGCGCTTCGCTGCGGGCGGTCTCGACGTGATTCTGCGGTGCGGGGCGCTCGATGCGGATCGGCTGGGGCTCGGCGGGTTGCTCCAAGCGCCCGGTCCGTCGGCGCAGCGCCTCGCCCGCGGCCGTGGTGGCCGTCGTCTCGTTCTCTCGCGGCACGGGGGCCTCCTGGCGGCCCGCCGGGCGCCCAGCGTCCGCGGCGGCGTCCTTTGCGGCCTCCTCGACCTTGCCGACCGCTTCGGCGCCGGCAGCTTCGGCGACCTCGGGTTTCCCGGCCACGCGAACCTGCGCGGCGTGGGCGGAGGTCTCGTCATCGCCGGCGTTTCGGGCGTCGGGGAAGACCGTCAGTTTCGGCTCATGGACCACGGGGCCCGCTTCGGTCTTCTCTCCGGGGCGTGCGGCGTTCACCGCCGCGGCCGCCGCGTTGGCGTTCTGCTCAGCCTTCTGCGTCGCGGCGGAGGGGATCGCGGAGGCCGATTCGCCCTGCCCGCCCTGGTCGGCGGCATTCGGAGCGACCTTGATTTCCGCGACCTGGACGTTCTGCCCGGCCTGTTCTTCTCCGCCCTGCCCGCCGCCGGCGGATTGCTCGCCGACGAACTGCTTGAGCAGCGCCGCGAAGGGCGAGGGGTTCTCGGGCGGTGCGGACTTCTCGGACTCCGGCGTCTCGACGGCGGCGGCTTCGCGGGACGCGCGATCGCTTTCCTTTGCGTTCGTGCGGTTCCGCTCGCCCGACTCCTCGCGCCCGGTTCGCTCGTTGCCTTTGGGGCGATCGGTCTCCGGGCTCTTCCGCCCCGCGACCTCGCCGTCGCGCCGGTCCGTCTGTCTACGCGCAGAGGCGGCTTCGGCGTCGCTGTCGCCGGCCTTGCGGCTTCTGTCTCCCGCGGCCGGGTTGGGCTTCGACACCGGGCGTCTGGGTTCCGGCGTCGGGAAGATGTCGTTGGTATTGAACTGAATCGAGCTCATGGGCGTGTCCCGTGGGCAAAGGTTGTCCGGGGGCATTGTGCTGCAAGCCCCGTGCCAGAAAGCTGAGCCTCAACGTCACGGAAAACGTAAGTGTTTATTATGAAGTATGTAAGAATCAGGAGAGTCGCCCAGGCTCCTCTCGGGCGCGCCCGGAAATCGCGCGTCGGATGCGGAGAACTTTTCCGAGAACCGGAGAAATTTTCCTGTCGCCCTCGCCCCACCCCTGGCCGATACAGCACTCTGGACGGGCTTGCAGAATTCAGGGGAACCCGTAGCGTTTCCGCCCTGCAAGTCCGGCGGGTCCACGATCCGCACCGTTCACCTGTTTCGAGCTTGGAAGGGATTCCGCACGGCGATGAAACAGCTCACACGCGCAACGCGTCCCGCGAAGCGGCGGCTGCACACCTTCGGCGCGGGCTCCGGATCGACGCTTCCTTATGTATGTATGCCCCCGCACGGGAGGGCCCGCCGTTGACGACCCGTCCGCTGACCATCACCGCCGCCCTGGAGATCTCCGCCCCGCCCGACGGCGACGGCTCGCCGCTGACGCCGCTGGTGGAGGTGCTCCACCGCACCGACGACCTCGACGAGGCCGGGCGAACCCTCCGCGAGAAGGTCATCGACCTCGTCGTCGTTCGCGAGAATGTCCGGCTCGACGACGCCGAGGCGCTGGTGTCCCTGGCCCGCACGGTGGATGCGGAGCTGCCGGTGGTGGTCGTTGCCGATCACGCCGACGTCAGCGCCGCGGTCCGGCTGGTCCGGGCGGGCGCGTTCGACGTCCTGCCCGCCCCGGCCTCAACGGCCGACGTGCAGCGACTGGTCAACGGAATCCAGATGCAGCGATCCGGACGGGAGGCAAGGTACTTCTGCCCCGACGCCCCGCTCGAGCTGCCCATCGTCGGGCGGAGCGAGGGGATGCAGCAGGCGCTGGGGCAGTTGCGC
>CAYTQL010000285.1:0-4344 GCA_964439555.1 uncultured Planctomycetaceae bacterium
CCCGCTGAAGAACGTCTCGCACGATCCGTTCGTCCGGCAGATGCGGCAACAGGGCGTCCGGGTGTTCGACCCGGCCGGGCTGCTCTGGCGTCGCCGAAGCAGCGCCAACGGGGGCGTCGCCGATCAGTACCTCCGGACCGACACCCACTGGCGACCCGACGCGATGGACGCCGTTGCCGGGAAGCTCGCGGCGTTCCTCGCGGACGAGGAACTAATCGAGCCGGGCGGGGCGGACTACGCCCGCGATCGGCGGACGCTGAGCAACGCCGGCGACATCGCCCGGATGCTCAAACTCCCGGACGACTCGACGCTCTACCCGCCAGAGCAAGCCCGCATCCGTCCGGTGTCCGCGTCCGACGGCGAGCCGCTCTCGCTGAGCCCGGAGTCCGCCCCGGTGCTGCTGCTGGGCGACAGCTTCAGCAACATCTACTCGTGGGACGAAATGGGCTGGGGCGACTCGGCCGGGTTGGGCGAGCAGCTCGCTTTCCACCTGCGCCGCCCGGTGCGGGCCCTGCTCCGCAACGACGCCGGCGCGCACGCCACGCGCCGAATCCTCGCCCGGCGGCTTCGCGGCGGGCGCAACCTGCTGGCGGGGGTGAAGGTGGTCGTCTGGCAGTTCGCCGCCCGGGAGCTGTCGGTGGGCGACTGGAAGCTCATCGACCTCGGCGTTTCGCGTCCCCCGGCGACGGCCCCGACCACGCAGGCGACCCGCCCGGAGGAGGGTATCGTCGTCCGCGGGACCGTCGCGCAGGCATCCAAGGTCCACCGACCGGGCTCGGTGCCGTACAAGGACCACATCTTCGCGATCCAACTGGTCAAGTACCGCACGCTCCGCGGAGAGGTCGACGGCGATTACCTGCTGGTCTATCTCTGGTCCATGCAGGACGACAAGCTCACCCCGGCCGCGTCGCTCAAGCCCGGCGACGAGATCACTCTCCGCCTGAAGCCCTGGTTCGACGTCGCCGACCGGCTGGACAAGGTCAACCGCTCCGAACTGCCCGACGAGACGCTCCAGTTCGAGACCTGGTGGTGGGGCGAGCCGGTGAAGGAGCGGTAACCCGGGCGTCTCCGACCGGCGGCGAACGACCGGAAACGGCAATGGCGGCTCCTCACGCAACGCAACCGCCGCGGCGTGTCGGGTTCAATGAGGGGAGCCCGAGCCTCTGCGTCCGGCCGGTCCGGATCGACTGTCTTTCGAAGGAGCATCCATGCGGCAGTTTGTGACAATCACGTTCGCGGCGCTGGTGCTGGGCGCCGCTGCGACCCTCGCCAAGACTCTCGAGGTTTCGAAGGAGGAGCAGTTCCGCCGGCGCTGCGCGGAATTGGCCGCCCAGGCCGCCCAGACCGAGACGATCGGCGTCGAGGGCGCCGATGGGTTCCACTTCCTCTGGTCGGAGCTGCGGTCGATCTCCGCCGGAAAGTTCTGGGGCGACGCCGCCGCCGCGGTCGCTCCGAAGAGCGTGAAGGACAAGTACGCCGACCCGCTCCCGGCGATCCTGGGCTTCCGCGACGGACTCGAGGCCATCGGCGTCGAGCTGCTGATCGTGCCCGTCCCGCCCAAGGCGTTCGTGTTCCCGGACAAGGTCCTGGACGGGGTGAAAACCGGCGATCAAATCCTTCGACTGGATGAGCACCATCGCGCGTTTTACAAGCTTCTGCGCAGCAAGGGCGTCAACGTCCTGGACCTGACCGACGCCCTCATCGCCCGGCGCGCCAAGGGCCCGGGAGACCGCCGCCCGTACTGCCGCACCGACTCGCACTGGTCCGGTCGGGGGCTCGCCGCCGCGGCCGAGGCGGTCGCCGACCGCATCGAAAAGGGCAAGTGGCTCGACGGCGTCGAGGGCAAGCCGACTGCCTACGAGGTGACGTGGCGGAAGACGGACATCCGCGGCGACCTGGTGGGCGAGGAGGGCCCGAAGGAGACGCTGGAGCTGGGTTACGTGAGCGACGCGACCGGTGACGCTCCCGAGCCGAGCACGTCCTCCCCGGTGATCCTCCTGGGCGACTCGCACACGCTGGTATTCCACATGGGCGGGGAGATGCACGCGAAGGGCGCGGGGCTCGCCGACCACCTGGCGGCGAAGCTGGGGCGGCCGGTCGACCTGCTGGGCAAGATGGGCTCCGGCGCAACGTCCGCACGGATCGACCTTTACCACCGCGGCGCACGCGACGGGGACTACTGGCCCGCCAAGAAGCTCGTCGTCTGGTGCTTCAGTGCCCGCGAGTTCACCGAGGCGACGTGGATGAAGGTCCCGGTCGTGCGGAAGTAGGCGTCCGCTGCTACAATCCGCCGCATGAGTTCCTCCCGGCGAGCCCGGCGCGTTGCGATCGTCCACGACTGGCTTACCGGCATGCGCGGGGGCGAGAAGTGCCTCGTGGAGTTCCTCGACGTCCTCGGCGAGGCGGACCTCTTCACGCTCGTGCACCTTCCCGGGAGCTGCTGCGAGGCGATCGAGCGACGCCGGATCGCAACCTCCCCGCTCGGCGGGCTGCCCGGCGTCGGGCGCTATTACCGCCACCTGCTGCCCGCGATGCCCTTCGCCGCCGAGCGCCTGGACCTCGGCGACTACGACCTGGTGCTCAGCAGCTCGCACTGCGTCGCCAAGGGTTTCGGCGGACGCCGGGCGGAGCAGCTCCACGTCTGCTACTGCTACTCGCCGATGCGCTACGTCTGGGACGTCGGGCGGGACTACTCCTCGCGGATGGGCCTTTCCGGGGCGGCCCTGGCGGCGATGCGCCCGTGGCTGCGGGCGTGGGACCGCCGCTCGGCCGGGCGGGTGGATCGCTTCATCGCCATCAGCGAGACCATCCGCGAGCGGATCGCCCGCTGCTACGGCCGGGACGCCGACGTGCTCTACCCGCCCGTGGATACGGAGTTCTACACGCCCGCCGAAACCCCGCGCGAGGACTGGTACCTCGTGGTCTCCGCCTTCGCGCCTTACAAGTGCGTGGACCACGCCCTGGCCGCGTGCGGAAAGACCGGGCGGCGGTTGAAGGTCATCGGCAGCGGGCAGGACCTCGTTCGCCTCCGGCGTCAGACGCCCGGGAACGTCGAACTGCTCGGATGGCGGAGCGACGAGGAAATCCGCGAGCACTACCGACGCTGCCGGGCGCTGCTGTTTCCGGGGCTGGAGGATTTCGGCATCGTCCCGCTGGAAGCGGCCGCCTGCGGCGCACCGGTCATCGCCTACGGCGCCGGCGGGGCGGCCGAGACGGTGATCGACATGGAGGACGATCGGACGCCCACCGGGCTGCACTACCGACCGCAGAGCGTCGAGGGACTCATCGACGCGCTCGAACGCTTCGAAGGACTCCTCGACCGCTTCGACCCCGCCGCCGCGCGGGCACGGGCGGAGGAGTTCAGCCGCGAACGCTTCGCGCGCGAGTTCCGCGAGCTCTGGCAGCGCTACGTCCGGGAGTTCCGCGCTCGTTCACCACGCGGATAGAGCAGATTCGTCCGGGCGCTGCGGCTCGCAGCGCAAGCTGCCGTAAAGCAGCCGAGCCCCGGCCTCGCGGTCGCCCGCGCGACCTCGCCCGTGCGGACTACTTCCCGTTCTCGAACTCGTAATTCCCCTTCTCGTCGACGGTTCCGGTGAAGCTCGCTCCGTCGGTGCGGAGTTTGAGGGTCCCGCCGAGCCACGCCTGGTAGAGCAGTCCGTCCTCGCCCTCATCGGCGTCGATGTAGACGTACTTCCCGTGGCGGGTCCAGTCGTGGGGCTTCCCGTCGCGGAGGACCTTGAAGTCGCTCAGCGAGTCGCCCCACGAGAAGCTCACCGACCGTCCGGCCGCGGAGGTGAAGTCCGCGACGCCGTCGTCGAGCTTGTCGGCGTCCACCTTGCTCTTGTTCAGCACGGCGTTCTTGAACGCCGCGAAGCTCCCGTAGGCGGGCTTCTCGCCGATCTCCAGGGCGAAGCCGCAGAACTTCCCGCCGGTTCCCTTCGCGGAGACGACCTTGTGGTCCGGCCAGCGGGGTTTCTTCTTCCCGCCCTTCGTGCGGAAGTTGATTTTCCCGGTCAGTTCGGCGTCCTCGCCGGCGATCTTCAGGTTCAGCGGGTGGAAGGCGAGGTACGTCCGGTCGCACACGAAGAACGTGACCCCCTCTGCGCGTTCCACGCGGACCGACTTGGGGATCACCCACACCCACGGGGCGTCGCCCTCGGCGACCAGCCAGATTGCGACGTCCTTGTTCTGGGCGACGCGGTTTCGCCCGGCGATCACGCCGCGGGCGTATTGTGCCGAGCCGACGTGCAGCGGGTCCGGGCCCGGGACGCATTGGATGTCCGCCACGCCGCGCTCCGCGTCGTACGCCATGATCTTGAAGCCGTTGACGTCGTTGCCGTCCCC
>CAYTQL010000286.1:0-4339 GCA_964439555.1 uncultured Planctomycetaceae bacterium
GGGTCTGGTACACCAACTGGTCGCAGAAGGACCTGCTCAAGCGTGAGGGCAAGGGCTTCTCGCTTTCCATGCTGGCTGCGAAAATCAAGCACCACATCCAGCACGGCGACGAGCGGAAGCTGCTCGAGCCGTTCGCCGAGGACTTCATCGGCTACGAGGAGCCCCACGACGTCCAGGCCGAAGTGCTCGACCCGGCGTGGGAGTACCTCCCGGCCGACGGGGCGTTGGGCGAAATGGTCCTCTCGGTCGGTAAGACGATCTACCTCTACGAGAAGGGCGCCGACGGGATCATCGACATCTCCCCCTTCAGTTGCATGAACGGGATCGTCTCGGAGGCGGTCTACCACGACGTCTCGAAGGATCACGAAAACCTCCCGATCCGGAACTTCTACTTCGACGCGACGAGTTCCAACATGGAACGGGACCTGGACATCTTCATGGAACTGGCGAGCGGCTATCACCGTCGCAAAAGCCGCCACCGCCGCTACCCGGCGTGCTTCGGGTAGGGGAAAGTTGCGCCGGATCGACCCGCGATCCGCTAGGATGGTTCGACCGGCCCGCCGCCTGCCCCGCGCAACAACCATGCGTAAGATCTTCGCGAAAAGCCCGCCATGGTACCTCACCGGCCTGGCGTTCGAGTGTCAGGAGTGCGGGCGCTGCTGCGCCGGCCCGGCCGAGGGATACGTCTGGGTGACCGACGAGGAAATCGCCCGGATCGCCGAGCACCTCGGGATGAACGAGGAGACCTTCCGCAAACAACACGTGCGCAAGGTCGGTCGGCGGCAGAGCCTCAAGGAGGTTTCCGCCACGAAGGACTGCTGCTTCCTCGCCCCGCGCAGCGAGACCGGCGCCAAGGGATGCAGCATCTACCCCGTCCGCCCCGCCCAATGCCGCACCTGGCCGTTCTGGCCGAGCAATATCGACAGCCCGGACTCCTGGGCCTTCGCGGGAACGCGCTGCCCGGGAATCAACCGCGGGAAGCTCTTCATCGCAGAGGAGGTCGCCCGACGTGCCCGCAGGACCGTCGAGTAACCCCGGCGGGGACCTCGCCGCGGCCGTCGCATCCGCCCGGGCCCATCCCGACGCCCTCCGCGCCCTGCAAGCCCTCTACGCCCGCCTCGACGCCGAGCTGGACGCCCTGGACGCCGACTGTCGGGGGTGCGGGCGGTGCTGCCTCTTCGGCGAGATGGGGCATCGACTCTACCTCAGCACGCTGGAACTGGCGCTGCTGGCGCGCGAGCCGCCCCCGCCCGCCGGACGCCGCGGGGAGTTGGAATGCCCCTACCAGCAGGACAACGTCTGCACCGCCCGCACTCGACGCGCCCTGGGCTGCCGGAGCTTCTTCTGCGACGTCGGCGACCTCGAAGCCGCCCAGCCGCTCTACGAACGCTTCCACCGGCGCCTCCGCGCCCTGCACGAACGGACGGGCGTGCCCTACCGGTACGTCGAGCTGACCACCGCGCTGGGGAGCCTCTGAGGGCGTCCCCGCGCGCTACTCCGACGCTTCGTCGGCAGCGTAGGACCAGCCGCATTCGGAGCAGACCTCCTGGTCCGGCTTCATCGACGCGCCGCAGCAAAGGCAGCGGTCCCCGGCGGTCTCCGCGCTCCTCCGCCCGGCGGAGGGCCCGGGGGGGTCGGGCATCTGGTGGGCGTCGAGAATCGCCCGGGCCCGTTCGGCTTCCCCCGTCGGCGCCAGGAGCTTGACGCCCCCGATCGCCGGGATCAGCAACGAGTACATCTGCGCCAGGTTCGCCCCCTCGAGGAACGCGGGGATGCCCTCGGCCTCCAGGAGCATCCGCGCCATGTCCGCCTGCGTCACGTCCGCAAACCGCTCGATGCAGACGAGGTCGCGCGACATCAGACCTTCAGCTCCGCACCCCGGCCGAGGTCCTCGGTGTAGCGCCGGCGCACCGGTTCGATGTGCTCGTCGATGAACTCGCGGGTCTGCTGCGGCGCCCGCCCGACGAAGGCGGCGGGGTCCAGCTCCGCTTCGATGTCCACCCCCGCGAACGCCTCGTCGTCCTTGAGTCGTTCGATCAGATCGTTCGCCCGCCCGTGGCGCTTGACCTGCTCCGCCGCGGCCATGCTGTGCGCCCGGATGCGCTCGTGGAGGTCCTGGCGGTTTCCGCCCGCCTTCACCGCGGCCATCAGAACGTTCTCGGTCGCCATGAAGGGCAGCTCGGCGCGGAGGTTGGCGTCGATGACGGCGGGGTAGACCACCAGCCCCTGCGCGACGTTGAGGACGATCTGGAGCATCGCATCGGTTGTGAGGAACGCCTCGGCGATGCTCATCCGCCGGTTGGAGGAGTCGTCGAGCGTGCGTTCGAACCACTGCTCGGCGGCGGTGTGCAGGGGGCTGACCGAGATGTCCATCAACCACCGCGCCAGACCGGTCGCCCGCTCGCAGCGCATCGGGTTGCGCTTGTACGCCATCGCGCTGGAGCCGACCTGCTTGGCGCCGAAGGGCTCTTCGAGCTCCTTCTTGTTGGCCAGGAGGCGGATATCGTTGCAGAACTTGTGGGTGCTGGCGCCGAGCCCGGCCAGGGCGGCCGTCACGGCCGCGTCGACCTTCCGGGAATAGGTCTGCCCCGTGACGGGGATGACGTTCTCGAAGCCCATCTTCTCGGCGACGCGGCGTTCGAGCTGCTTGACTTTTCCGTGGTCCCCGTCGAACAGCGCCAGGAAGCTCGCCTGCGTCCCGGTGGTGCCCTTGGTGGAGCGGAACGCGAGGGTCTCGATGCGTCGCTCGATCTCCTCGAGGTCCATCAGGAACTCGGCCGCCCACAGCGCGGCGCGCTTGCCGACGGTGGTCAACTGCGCCGGCTGGAAGTGCGTGTACGCCAGGCAGGGGAGCTCCGCGTGCGTCGCGGCGAAGGTCCCCAGCGCGTCGATCAGATTCGCCAGCGTCCGCGCGACCCGTCGGAGCCCCTCGCGAATCTGGATCAGGTCCGTGTTGCAGTTGACGAACTGGCTGGTCGCCCCGAGGTGGATCAGCCCCCCCGCCGCCGGGGCCGCGTCCGCGAAGACGTGAATGTGCGCCATCACGTCATGCCGCAACTCGCGCTCCAGCTCGGCCGCCCGATCGAAGTCGATGTCGTCGAGGTGCGCGCGCATCTGCTCCAGCGCCTCCTCGGGAATGTCCAGTCCCAGCTCCTGCTGCGCCTCGGCCAAAACCAGCCAGAGGCGCCGCCACGTGCCGATGCGTCGTTGGTCGCCGAACAACTCGCGCATCTCCGCCGTGCCCCAGCGGGTGCTCAGCGGCGTCCGGTAGGTGCGGTATCGCTCGTCCATGACGGGGATTATAGCCGCCGCCGCCGCCGCCGTCACGCGCGGTGCGCCCTGTACCGCCCGGCCTAACCGGGGCGCCCGGGCGTACTTGCGCCGGCCGCATCCGCGCCCGGGCGCAGCGAACATGTCCTCCCGGCCGCGGGCGGAGGGTTTTTGCTCAGAAATTTATCTCCGGTCGTCCGGGGGAGTTGCGCAGCGCGACCGGCGGGCGGGTCGCGCCGCGCAGCCCGCGCGGCGGGGCGCCGCCGGAAAGGTCGAGGAGAGAAACGAACATGACCTTCGACCTGCGAGCCTTCAACGATCCGGACCTCGACGCCGAGTACGTCGAGCATCTCGTGGACGATCAGTCCCCCGCCCTCGCCGAGCACTACGGGCGGCTGTGGAACTACTTCCGCAACCCCCTTCTGCCCGCGAGCCCCGCCGCCGCCGATGCGCAGAACGCCCATTCCCGCCCCTACGTCCAGGCGCAGGAGTGGGGGCTCCCGGCGCGGATCACCGGGGTCAGCCGGCTCGGCGCACGGACGCAGCTCACCGACGTGACGCGCAAGGAAGTCGTCACCGAAAACGACATCGCGTGGCGCATCCAGACGGGGACCGACTATCTCTTCGGGCAGGCGCCGAGCCTCCGCAGCCTGGCCGGGGACGAGACCCTCGCCCGGCGGATCGAGCGCGTGCTCGAAGTGCTGTTCGAATCGCACGGGTGGACGGCGCTGCTCCAGGAAATGGCGCTGTTCGGGTCCGTGTACGGATTCGTCGACGTTGCCCTTCGCCTTCCGAGCGGTGCGGCGGGCGCCGATGCCCCCCGGACTCCCGGCGGCGCCCCCGCCCGGCCGAGCCGCTCGGACACCCCGGCCGCTCCCAGGCCCCTCGGCCGGCATTCGATCGCGCAGGACCCGGACGGAGATCGGTCTAACGCCTCCCGCGACCGCGCCGAGCAGCTCGCCCGGATACTTCAACTGGAGACCGTCGAGGCTCCCCGGGTCCTGCCGATCCTCTGCGAGGACGACTACCGCCGCACGCGCTACTGGATTCAACGCTTCGAGAAGCGTCC
>CAYTQL010000287.1:0-4332 GCA_964439555.1 uncultured Planctomycetaceae bacterium
GCCCGACTCGACAATCAGCGGCTACCTGGTCTTGACGGTCTCACCGATCGTCAACGGGCGGATGTACATCCGTGCTTTCCCGCCACCAAAGGCTGTTGTGGGCCTGCCGGCAGGCACCATGCTTGGATGACGTGTTCGATGAACCTTGCTCTGGGTTATGAGTTTTCTGTCATTTCACATGCTCCGGCCAGAGAGTCTCGTTACCGGCTCTGTTGGCGGGTTTTCATTATTGTGAACGAACGTGGTTCGGCCAAGGCCCCGACCGGTCACGGGCGGAAGGGGATGAGCGAGCGGATTCATCTGACGGGCTACGGGCAGCGGTGGCGGGACGAGACGGTCTTCAGCATGATCAAGCGTCGACAGGGATCGGCCGTCAACGGGACGACCTACTGGTCGCAATGCCGCGGGCTGATGCTGATGGCGATCACCCATAACATCCTGATCCTGTACGCGCTGATCACAATCGCGATGACTGCATGACGTTGGGTTTTCTACGGAGCATCATGACCCCTTTATTTCGATCTCGTCCGTCTTCGCTGCGCTACGTCGTGACACGTCGCCGCGCAGGAATGCCTCGATGATGGCAGGCGCGAGGCTGGTCAGGCGGTTCTGCCGCAACGTGCCGGAGATGGTCTTCCAGCCCGCGTTCCGTGATCGCGCATACGGACGGTCGAATCCACGTGCAAGGTTGCACGCAAGGGCTCAAAATGAGGGGTCTTGAAAAGGAGCTTCTCTATGAGTTGGACGATTCGCGACCACGAGCTTCGCCACCGCGAGGTGGACCTGCTGGGGACCCTCTTCTGCGTGGGCAACGGGCGGCACTGCACGCGCGGGACGGCGCCCGAGGCGGGCGGGGAAGTCTACCGGGGCGTGTTCGTCTCGGGGTTCATGACCCGCGCGCCGCTGGGGCTGATGTACTTTTGCGGCGCGCCGGATTGGCTTGCCGCCCGGGTGGACGTCGACGGGCGACCGGCCGAGTGCGAGCAGGACGCCTGGGAGCTGGACATGTACACCGGGACCGTCACGCGCCGCGCGCGGTTCGTCGGCGGCGACACCGTTGCGGAGGTCACCGAGCGGCGGTTCGCCTCCTGGGCCGACGACCCGCTCGCCGCCCAGCAGCTCCATGTCGTGCGGAAGTCCGGCGGCGGCGAGTTGAGCGTGGCGATGGGCATCGACGCCGACATTCGCCAGTCCCGGGCGAAGTACTACCAGCCGGGCGATCAACCGGCCGTGGACGAGCGGGGGCTGAAGCTCACGGAGATCGAATCGCTCGAGACCGCGGGCGACGCCGTCTTCGCGCGGCTGATCAGCCCCGCCACGGGTCGTCGCAGCGCGGTCGCCGCGGCGATCCGCTCGGCCGACGGGGCGGCGGGCACGGCATTTCGCGACGGGGGCGTCGCGGGCTTCCGCTTTACCCTGGCCGGCGACGAGGGACGGTTCGAGAAGCTCGCGGCCATCGTGGCGGACCTGGAGGGCTTCGAGGACGCCGCGGGCGACCTGGAGCGGCATTTCCGGCGCATCCGTGCTCAGTCCTGGGAGGAAGCACACGGGGCCCACTGCCGGGCGATGGAGCGCTTCTGGGACCTCGCTGCGGTGGACATCGACGGCGACGACCGGGCCCAGCAGGCGGTCCGCTTCGCCGTCTGGAGCACCCGTCACTCGGCCCCGCTTGACGACGGGGGCTCCAGCGTGGGCGCCAAGAACCTCACCGGCGATTGGTACCGCGGGGCGGTCTTCTGGGATTTCGACATCTTCCAGCTTCCGCTGCTCGCGGCCGTCGACCCGCCGCGGGCGCGAAACCACGTTCGCTTCCGCACCCGCCGCCTCGGCGGCGCGCGGCAGATGGCCAGGCAGGACGGGTACCGCGGCGCGCGCTACCCGGGGCAGAGCTACGCCCACGGCGTGGAGGACCCGCCGTGTTTGAGAGGGCTCGGGCGGATGGAGATCCACGTCACCTTCGACGTCGCCTGGGGCATCCTCCACTACGCGGCCGTGACGGGCGACGTTGCGTTCCTGCTCGACAAGGGGCTGGAGGTGGTCCTGGAGGCGACGCGATTCTGGTCCTCCCGCGTGGAGCAAGACGAGGACGGAAGCCGGCATCTGCGCAGCATCTGCGGGCCTGACGAACTGCATAAGCCCGTGGACGACAACGCGTACATGAACCACATGATCGCCGAGTTGATGCGCCGCGCGAACGCGGCGATCGAGCAGTGCCGGTCCCTCGACGCCCGGCGGACCGACGGGCTGCTGGAGGACCTGGGCATCGACGCGGCCGAGCGGGAGACGTGGGACGAAATCGCCGAGCGTATGCACATTCCGATGCTCGATGCGCGGGCGCTGGAGCAGTTCGCCGGGCACAGCGGGCTGCCGATCGCCAGCCCCCGCGCCGTCGCCGAGGAGGGCATGGGCGCCGATCGCATCGGCAAGCAGGCCGATACGACACTGCTGTTCCAGACGATGCCCTGGCGTTTCGATCGCGAGCAGACGCTCGCCAACTATCGCATGTACGCCCCGCTGTGCAACCAGACCAGCTCGCTGAGCCTCTGCACGCACGCCCTCGTGGCCGGGCGGCTGGGGCTCGTGCGGGACGCCGCGCGGTATTTCGGCATGGCCGCGGGGGTGGACCTGGACGATTCGATGGGCAACAGCGTCCACGGCATCCACGGCGCGGGGGAGGGGGGCATCTGGCTGGCGGTCGTCTGGGGCTTCGGGGGGCTGACGGTGAGCCCGGACGGCGTGAGCATCGCCCCGCACCTGCCCGCCGGCTGGACTCGCCTGCGCTATGCGATCGCCCTGGCCGGAAGCCGGATCGACGTTCTGGCCGAGCCGGACGGGTGCACCGTGACCAACACCGGAGAGGCGGAGGCGACGCTGAGCGTCGGCGGGCGGCGGCGGACGCTGGCGCCCGGCGAGTCGGTCCGCAGCCCGGTCGAGGGCGAGTGGCGTCGCCAGGGGCTCGACGGCGTCGTCTTCGACGACGAGGCGCTGATCTGCGATGGGGAACTCCGCCGCGGCGCAAGCGAGTTGCTCGATGGGTTGCGCGAGGCGGGCGTCCCCACGGCCGTGGTCAGCGCGGCGGAACTGGACGAGGCCACGCTGGCGGCGGTCGGGCTTGCCGGGCGGATCGATGCGGTGGTCGACGGGCGGTTCATCCGCCGTCCCAAGCCCGACCCGGAGGGGGCGCTGACGGCGACGCAGCACCTCCTGGCGCTGCCGTGGAACTGCGTGGGCATCGGGGCGGACGCCGACGCCGTGGACGCCCTCCGCCGCGGCGGACTGGCGGTGCTGGGGCTCGGCGCGGACGCCCCGCAGGGACGCATCGAGGACCTCAGTGAGGCAACCGTCGAGACCCTCGCCCCGCTGCCCGATGCGGTCGCCGAGCCGGTCAACCCGTACCTGGAGCGAAATATCGCCATCGTCGAGGCGGAGCAGACGGGCCGGTCGTAGGGCGAGCAGCTCTGCCGCCGGCGGAACCGCAGCGTGCCCGCATCGAACCGCCCGGTGAAGTCCATGTCCTGGCAGAGGTAGACCTTGCCGTCGACCACCACCGGTCCGCCGTTGGGCCCGAAGGACAGTTCCTTCCGCCAGACGAGGTTCTCCCAGCGGCGTTGGTCGGGAACGTCGTATTCCTGCCGCCCGCGCTTCTCCTCGCGGTAGGTCCATTCGCTCCAGCGCGTTACGGGGTCGGCGTCGGGGAAATGCCCCCGTCCGTCGCCCCGGAAGCCGCTGAAGGACACTTGCGCTTCGGCCTCGGCGCTCACGGGCGCCGCGAGGGCCAGCAAGGCCAGAGCAACGAGGGTCGAAACGCGTTTCGTCATCAAAAGAAGTCTCCAGTCAAGGCAGGGTTGCGGTTCGGCGAAACTTGGGGCGGCAGTCGTTCTGCTCAACCTGTGAAACGCCGCAATGTTTTGCACAGGTACGCAAAGCGGCACAACGTCCGGCGGGCGCGGGGGTTTAATGACAGGTGAGACCATGTCCTGGAGCGCGGCCCGCCCGCGCGGGGAGCATGCGAAAATGAGAGCGGCAGCCTTGTATTGCTGTGCGGTCCTGGCGGCGTGCGGCCTGTGCCCCGCGGTCGAGGCCGGAGAAACACTCGACGACGCCAATCTCCGCCTGGAACTGGACGACCCGGTCGCCCGCCCGGGCGGAGCGACGTCGGATCTGATCCTCGAGCTCCAGGTGCGCGACGCGAAGGTGGTCCGAGACTTCCTCCGCGGGCGCGGGAGCACGCACGGGCGGCACGTGGGGCGCGTGCGAAGCGCCTCGCTGAAGGGGCGCAAGCTCAAGGCGGAGCTGGAGCACCGGGTGGCCGAACGGACCCGGCAGCTCGAA
>CAYTQL010000288.1:0-4331 GCA_964439555.1 uncultured Planctomycetaceae bacterium
ACGGCGGCGTCATGCCGATCATCTTCGCCTCCTCGCTGATGATCTTCCCGGGCATCCTCTTCGACTGGGTCTCGCGGAACTGGAACCACGAGTTCACCCGCACCCTCAGCGCCGCCTTCCAGACCGGGGCCTACACCCGGAACCTGATCTACATCGGGATGATCTTCTTCTTCGCCTACTTCTGGACCACCGTCCAGTTCCGCCCCAAGGAGATGGCCGAGCAGCTCCGGGACATGGGTCACTTCATCCCGGGTCTCCGGCCTGGGAAGCGCACGGCCGATTACCTGGAGCGCGTCATGGAGCGGATCACCTACTGCGGCGCCGCCTTCCTCGCGGTGATCGCCGTGCTGCCGATGGTGGTGGCCGAACGCCTGGGCATTCCGTTCAACATCTCGGCATTCCTGGGCGGGACGGGTCTGCTGATCATGGTGTCGGTGGCGCTGGACCTCGTCCAGCGGATCGAGGCGAACCTCGTGATGCGGAATTACGGCGGGTTCCTCGGCGGCGGCGCGCGGATCAAGGGAGCGCACTGATGCGAATCGTACTGATGGGACCGCCCGGTGCGGGCAAAGGCACCCAGGCGCAGCGCCTGGTCGAGCGCTTCGGGCTCACGCACCTCAGCAGCGGAGACATCTTCCGGGCCGAGAAGGCCTCCGGCTCGGCGCTGGGCGCGAAGCTCAGCGAATACATGGAAGCGGGGCAACTGGTCCCCGACGAGATCGTCGTGGAGATGATGACCAAGGCGATCACGCAGGTCGAAGGCGGGCTGCTGCTTGACGGCTTCCCGCGGACCGTCCCCCAGGCCGAGGCGCTGGACACGCAACTCGCCGAGGCCGGCAAGCCGCTGGACGCGGTGGTGATCATCACCGCCGACGACGAGGAAATCGTCCAGCGGATCACCGGGCGGCGGGTGGCGCCGTCGAGCGGGCGGGTCTACCACGTGAAGTACATGCCCCCGAAGGTCGAGGGCGTGGACGACGAGACCGGCGAGCCGCTGATCCAGCGGGACGACGACCGGGAAGAGGTGGTCCGTGAGCGTCTGGCGGCCTACAAGGCCCAGACCGAGCCGGTGATCGACTACTACCGGAACCGCAACGAGGCGGAGGTCATCGAGGTGGACGGAAACCGTTCGCCGGACGAGGTGACCGAATCGATGGTCGCCGCCGTCGAACGCCTCCGGGCCGAAGCCTGAGAGGAACTGCGGACGTGGCGGTGCAATTGAAATCGCCGGAGCAGATCGAGGCGATGCGACAGGCCGGACGGATCGTCCGCCGGGTGCTCAACGCCCTCGGCGAGATGGTCGCCCCCGGCGTGACAACCGAAGAACTGAACGCCCGGGCCGAAGAGATCACCGCCGCCGCCGGCGCCGTGTGCCTCTTCAAGGGCGTGCCCGGTCGCGGCAAGGCCGGACCGTTCCCCGGCGCGATCTGTGCCTCGCTCAATGACGAGGTGGTCCACGGGATCCCCTCGAACCGGGCGGCGAGCGACGGCGACATCGTGAGCATCGACTTCGGCATCCGCCTGGACGGCTGGTGCGGTGATGCGGCCGAGACGTTCATCGTCGGGCAGGTCCCCGAGCGGGTCCGCCGACTGGTGGGCGTCACGCGGAACACGCTGGCGATCGCCATGGAGATGATCCGCCCGAACGAGAAATGGTCGAACGTAGCGGCCGCGATGCAGGATTATGTAGAATTGGAAGGTTTCTCGGTGGTCCGGGAGTTCGTGGGCCACAGCATCGGACGGGAGATGCACGAGGAACTGAAGCTGCCGAACTTCGTCTCGCGCGAGTTGCAGCGGCGCGACATCGTGCTCCAGTCGGGCATGGTGCTGGCGGTGGAGCCCATGGTGAACATGGGCGCCGTCGGGGTGGCGGTGGCGTCCGACGGGTGGACGGTCACCACGAAAGACCATCTGCCTTCGGCACATTTTGAACATACGATCGCCGTAACCGACAGCGGCGCCGACGTCCTGACCGACGGACGGTAGGCCGCGGAAATACCACGAGGTGCGAGGATGAAGGTCAGAGCCTCCATCAAGCGAATTTGCGAGAACTGCCGCATCATCCGGCGCAAGGGCGTCCTGCGGGTGATCTGCAGCACGAATCCGAAGCACAAGCAGCGTCAGGGCTGAACCTGACGGGAGCGAAACGATATGCCACGTATTGCAGGTGTCGACATCCCGAATGACAAGCCGGTGCGGATCGCACTGCGCTACATCTACGGGATCGGAGATCAGTTCGCCGACGAGATCGTCGAGAAGGCCAACCTCGACGGGCAGACGCGCGGGAAGGACCTGACCGAGGAGCAGCTCTCGCGCATCGCGGGAATCCTCGATTCGGACTATGTCATCGAAGGTCAGCTCCGCCGGCAGATGCAGCAGAATCTCGCCCGCCTGCGGGACATCAACTGCTACCGCGGGATGCGGCATCGCCGCGGGCTGCCCTGTCACGGGCAGCGGACCAAGACCAACGCCCGGAGCCGCAAGGGCCCCCGCAAGACCGTCGCGGGCAAGAAGTCGGTCAAGGAGATGCGCTAAGCCATGGCTCCGTCACGCAAAGGCAAGTCGAAGCGCGTGCGTCGCAACGTCGCGCGGGGCATCGCTCACGTCAAGGCGACGTTCAACAACACGCTGGTGACGATTACGGACATGAACGGCGACGTGATCTCCTCTGCCTCGGCCGGCGGGGTCGGCGGGTTCAAGGGCTCGCGGAAGAGCACGCCCTTCGCCGCCCAGCGCGCCGCCGAGGCGGCCGCCAACCAGGCCAAGAAGTCCGGGATGACCGAGGTCGAGGTCAGGGTCAACGGGCCCGGCTCCGGTCGGGAAGGCGCCGTGACCGCCATGCAGGCGGCGGGGCTGAAGGTGCTCTCGATCGAGGACGTCACGCCGATTCCGCACAACGGCTGCCGCCCCCGCAAGAAGCGCCGCGTCTGAGACGAACTCACAAGGAGCGATAGAGACAATGGGACGTTATACCGGACCATCGTGCAGGCTGTGCCGCCGGGAGGGCATGAAGCTCATGCTCAAGGGCGCCCGGTGCGAAACGGCCAAGTGCCCCATGGAGAAGCAGCACCGCAGCTTCCCCCCGGGAATGCACAACTGGCGCCGTGGGCGCACCAGCGACTTCGGACTGCGCCTTCGCGAAAAGCAGAAGGTCAAGCGCTACTACGGCGTGTTCGAGAAGCAGTTCATCAAGTACTTCCGTGAGGCCGAACGCCAGCGCGGGAATACCGGCAACGTGCTGCTGACGCTGCTGGAACGCCGCTTGGACAACGTGATCTACAAGCTGGGCTGGGCGCCCTCGCGGGCCTCGGCGCGGCAGACGATCAGCCACGGGCACATCTACGTCAACGGGCGGCGGGTCAACGTGCCCAGCTACCTCGTCCGCCCCGGCGACAAGGTCTCCGTCAAGGACGCCGAGAAGTCCAAGTCGCTGATCCGCACCCGGTTGGAAGAACTCGGCGAGCCGCACGTCCAAGGCTGGATGTCGCTGGACATGGTAAAGCTCGCCGCCGACATTCAGGCCTTCCCGACGCGCGAAGACGTGATGCTCCCGGTGGAAGAGAACCTCATCGTCGAGATCTGCAGCCGGTAACCCCCCGGCGCAGCGCCGACGCAGAGGGCAACGCGAACGACAATCGATCCGACAGGACGGAGGCAAAGGTCAATGCGAATCAGGTGGCGCGGCCTCGAATTGCCCACACGGGTAGTCAACGAACAGGACGTCTCGACCCCCACGTACGGACGGTTCATCGTCGAACCGTTCGAACGCGGCTTCGGGACGACCCTCGGTAATGCGCTGCGGCGGATTCTGCTCAGCAGCCTCGAAGGCGCCTCCGTGACGAGCGTCAAGATCGGCGGCGCCGAGCACGAGTTTACGGCGCTGCCCGGCGTGCTCGAAGATGTCACGGACATCATCCTCAACGTCAAGTCGCTCGTGGTCAAATCCCACAGCGACGAACCCCGGACCCTCCGCCTCCACAGCGAGGTCAAGGGCCCGATCTCCGCGGACCTCGTCGAATCGGACGCCTCGATCGAGGTGGTCAACCGCGACCTGGTCATCGCGACGCTGACCGACAACGTCGCCTTCGACATGGAAATGGACGTCGAGACCGGACGTGGCTTCGTCGCGGCCGAGGAACAGGTCGACCCCGATGCCGAGCAGGAGATCGGGCGAATCTTCGTCGACGCCTCCTTCTCCCCGGTCACTCGCGTCCGCTACAAGACCGAGGACACCCGCGTCGGGCAGCGGACGAACTACGACCGGCTGATCCTCGAGGTCTGGACCAACGGCACCGTCACGCCGGAAATGGCGATGGTCGAGGCCGCCAAGA
>CAYTQL010000289.1:0-4329 GCA_964439555.1 uncultured Planctomycetaceae bacterium
CGACCGGGCCCCCGCCGGGACCGAACCCGAGCCGCTCGAACTCGTCCCCGCCGACCAGGGCGTAACCTTCCGCCTCCCCGCCGGCCGGCGATGCGAACTGACCTTCGCCGACGCGGACTGAGAACCGACCTCCACCGGCGCAGACGGCGCCCGCGGCCCGCGCACCCCGCGCTTGTCACACGCAGGCGAACACCGACGCGTTGTACCGCTCGTCGTTGCCCGCAGGTCGCGCACAGTCAGAGCCTTGACATGACTGCATGTGGCCATACAATAAAATAAGCGTGTATCGGGGATTCCAGCTCTTCGGGATCGGGGAGGTTACTCTATGTCGAAAGGAGCGGTCATGTCTGTTCGGACTATTGCAACGGCGGTTGTCTGGCTATGCGCCCTATCTGCGGCGACGGCATCGGCGCAGGAGGCGCAAAAGGCCTACGAGCGGCTGTACGGACGGAAGGTCGCGGAGGTCGCCGGGACGGCGACAAAGACTGACGATCTCGAACTTGCGAAAAAGATAATCTCGGAGGTCGAGCGACTGGACGACAGCCCGGAGCTTCAGTCGTTGCTCTGGCGCAAGGCCTACGAACTGAGCGAGAATGTCGGCGGGGGCCTCGGCGTCGCCGAAACCGCCCTGAATGCCCTTGTCGCCGCTTCGCCGGAGAAGGCGGCCGAGCACGAGAGAAAGCGTCTCGAACTCTACAGGCGCCATCTGCGGATCGGCCTGCCCGAGGACCGCGCCGCGGCCGGCAAGGCCCTGGTCCAGGCGTTGCGACGGCAGGCCAGCGAATCCGATGACGCCGGGCAGTACGACGAGGCCCTCGCCGGTTACCACCAGGCGGCGTCCCTGGCCGCTCGCTACGCGCCCCACGCCAAGGACGACATCGCCGAGAACATTCGCCGGACGGCCGCTCGGAAGCGCCGGGCCATGAAGGTCGCAGCGCTGAAGCGGAGGCTGGAAGAGAACGCCCAGGACGCCGCCGCCGCCCGCGAGTTGGCGATGATGCTCGTGGTGGATGAGGACGACCCGGCCTCCGCGGCCGGGTACGCCCGGACCGCCGGCGACGAGGTGCTGAGCACCTACATTCCCATGGCCGCCAAGCCCGTCGAGAAGGTCCCGGAGCGGGTGTGCCTGGAACTGGCCAGGTGGTATCGGCGCCTGGGCGACACGGCCGATCGGAAATCCAAGGCGGCGATGTACCGCCGCGCGCTGCGTTACGTGCGACGGTACCTCGACCTGCACGACGCCCGAGACGCCAAGTCTCTGGCGGCCCGGCGGCTCCGGGAGACCGTCAGCGAGGCCCTCGGGAAGCTTCCGGGCGGCTCCGACCGGGCGATCCCCACGTGGGCGCCCGGGCGGCTGACCAAACACCGCCAGTTGGAGTGCAAATGGGGTCCCCTCTACCCGAAGTTCTCCGAGGACGGGCGCTATGTCGCGGCCATCGGGCACGTCCAGGCGAACCCGTACCATCCGATGCTGCCGTTCTGCTGGGATCTGAGCACCGGCAAGGAATTGCTCAACGCCGAGAAGGTCTTCGACGCCGTCGAGAGCAAGGTGGTCATGGTTTTCTCGCCCCAGGACGACCGACTGGCGGTCTTTAAGGCCGGTTCCTGGGCGCGCTGGGACCTGGCGAGAGGCAAGGTCCTTGGCATCATCAAGTGCGCATACCCCGGAGCGGGGGCATGCTTCTCTGAGGATGGTCGGTTCGTCGCCATGGGGTGGGACAAGGTGCGACTCCACGATGGGCGGACGGGAAGGCTCCTGCGCGAGATTAAGCCAGAGTCGCAGAACAGCTTGAGGGCAGCCGTGCACGGTTTCGCCCCGGACGGGGCCGGCGTCGTGGTGAGCCTCGGAAACCAGACCGCCTGCTGGGACCCGAAGGAGAATGATTTCCGGTGGAAGGTCGACGCGGCCGCAGGCCGCTATCGCCGCGCGGGCATGGGCCCGCTCGGGAAGCGCGTGGCGATCTGGGCCGGCGGGGTCGGCCCCGTAGTCGTCAACGCGCAGACGGGCAAGGAAATCCTTCGCATGGACTCGACATATGCGCAGCACGAAGCATTCGACGTCCACTGGTCTGCGGACGGGCGCTTCATGCTTTTGACGCACCGCTATACTGCCAGTGTCGTCGAAATACCCAGCGGCAAGGTGGTTTTCAAATCCGAACCCCGGAAGCTCGGCCATCCCCTCGGCCTGCTGCGCAAAGGGCGCATCCTGGTGAGCCTCCAGGATTCCGGCGTGCTCTTGACCGAAGTGCCGAGCGGCAAGGAGCTTGAACGATTCCAGACCGGCATGAAGATCAGGAACGGTAAGCGCTACAGAGCGGCAATCTCAAGCGATGAGCGATTTCTCGCTCTGGTGACGGGCGGCGGCAACACGCTGACGATCTTCGAGTTCGGCAAGTAGCCGCCGTCACTGAAGAGGGCCCGATGGCGTCTTCGCTTGAGCACGCGCGGCTCGATGCGTCCCGGGCGGTGGGCGACCTTGTTGCGGGCAATGCGTTCCAGGGCATCCCGGACGGCCCCCCGCGGATCGATCCTGGCATGCACCGACCGTGAGCCTGCTGGGGCTCGGCGGCCTGGCGCTGCTGAGGGCGGAACCGAGGCTCTGAACGTCGAGAATCGCCAGGCGGGGCAGGCCGAAACGGGCGAAAATGTCTTGGCCGTGCGCTTGGCGCATCGGGGCGGAAAAACGCGGATTTCGGCGAACTGGAACGAACAGAACCGAGCGGGGGCGCGAGGCGAAGAAAACCCTTGTAAACAGGGGCGAAAGTGCGTATCTAAAGGGCGAAACGACACCCCGGCCGGAGTGGCGGAATCGGCAGACGCGCGGGATTCAAAATCCCGTTATGGCAACATAGTGTGGGTTCGAGTCCCACCTCCGGCAGTACGACGTATAGCGACTCGCTACGACAGGCCGCGACAGGGCTAGCCACGTTGGCCCGTGTGGCGAGAACTCCCCTGGCCTCGACCACCCCCACGCACCATCGGCCCTCGGCCAACGTGGGCCAGCCCTTGCCAGCGGATGTCTATAGCGGAATAAATCCAGTGCGCCATTTTGTGCGCCAAAACGCCCGGAAGCATGTTTGGAGGCGGGCGAATCGCAACGCATCATGGGCTGGGTCCGGTCGTCTGGACGGCACAAGCGAAGGGCCATCCCCACCAGAATCGCGGCGAGGACGGGTCGTTGAAGTCAGCCCCGTGAGCCCATCTACACCCCGGCCAGTGTGCTGATGGCGTTGCGGATGTGATCGGGCAGGGAGTTCCAATTCTCCATCAGCCCGGCCAGTTCGTCGGGCATGTCCGGGGCGTCGGGGGGTTCGAGGTCATCGTCCGCGACATCATGCTCGTCGTTGTGTGAATCGGCTGCCTGCCCGTTTGCCTCGACGCTCGGCAAGGCTTCGATGTCCCTGGCCAGGTCGTTCATGCTGATGTGGGTGTAGGTATTCATCGTCAGGTCGATGGTCGAGTGCCGGGCCAATGCCTGGGCGTTGCGGGGATGCACGCCGGCGCGGGCAAGGTTTGAGATGAAGGTGTGACGCAGGGCGTGGAAGTCGAGAACGCGGCCACGCTGGTCCTCGGCCTCGATGTCGGCGGCGGTCAGGTCGTTGCGGAGCATCTCGGCCCCGTGGCGCTGACGGGCCCACGTGCCCGGCCAGACCGGCTCGCCGGCGGATTTATCGGCAAGCCATGCCCGAAGCCTCTCGGCAACGTCGTGTCGAAGGGGCAACTCGGCCTCTTGACCGTTCTTGGTGTAGCCGCCCTGGCATCGCACCATCGGCTGCACTCCATCCAGCTCAAAACTCTCCGGCGTGAGGCTGGCCAGTTCGCTGGCCCGCAGGCCGGTGTTGATGGCCAGCAGGTACAGCATGGCCCGGTCCGGGCCGGCCAGGCCGGTGAACGATTCCGGCGATTGCCGGGTGGTCGAGATCAGGCGGGCGGCCTCGTCATCGGTCAGCGGGCGGCGCTTGCGTTTGCGGTCGGCGTCGGTGACCTTCGCGCAGGACAGGCCGGCCAGCGGGTTGGCGGCGATGCGCCCGGTCCGCAGCAGCCAGCGGCAGAGGGTTCGCATGGCCCGGAAGTAGCCGTTGGAGGTCGAGAGGCTCATCCCTCCGCGACGGAAGCTGGCCAGGGCGGCGTCGACACCCTCGGCCGAGATGTCGCCGGCGACCTGGGCGTCGATCTGTTCGATGATCCGCCGGCAGCGCGAGAGGGTCTTGTCGATGTGATCGCGCGTGTTGTTCTTGTCCTCCAGGTGCGACTCGAAGGCCAGCAGGTGGGCGTCGAGGGCGGTCTTGCGATGCGCGGCCGCCGGATCGATCAGCCCGGCCTCGCCGC
>CAYTQL010000290.1:0-4316 GCA_964439555.1 uncultured Planctomycetaceae bacterium
CCGCCGGTGCTGGATTTCTTCCGCTTCGAGCCCTTCGCCAGCACCACCGCCTGACCCGCCTCGCGCGTGAAGAACCGGACCACCTGCGAGGTCTCGGAGAAGTCGTTCACCCGGATGCAGATCGCGGAGGTGCGGTAACGCATGGACCCATCGTACACGCGGGCGCGTCCGGGCGAAAACGCCAAACGCCCGCTTACGCGGCGCGCGACTCCGAGCGGACATAGTTGAGCCACAACCGACCGAACCGCCCGAGCGCCTCGGCGATGGCTGCCGACGCCAGGAGCACCACGAACGAGGCGAAGACCAGCAGCGCGGGCAGGGGCGCGGCCCGGCCGCGGCGAGGGCGGCCTGGCGGCGGTCCCGCGCGGCGAGTCGCTCGTGGACCCACCCGACCGCCCGGACGTAGGCCGAGTCGGCTTCCCCGAGCTTACCGCTGGCCGAGAGCGGGACTGTCACCGTCCCCTCGCACCGCGGGCAGCGGTCGTCCCGTCCGCCCATCTCGTCCGAAGCCCGGATCACCTTGCCGCAGCGTGGATTGTCGCAGGTGAAGCGAATCCCCATGTTCTGACCTCGAAGAAGGGCGGTTCGTCGTAACGCGTCAGCCGTCAGCGCGAAGAGCGATTCCTGAAATGCACGTCCCGTGCTCTGAGGTGCGGAGTATACCCGTCGGGCGAGCGGTCGTCACCGGTGAGACCGTTTCGGCGGTTCTCCGCGGGCGCGTTGGCTGCCTGACGGCCGGTCCTCCATGTTTGCCGCCTGGTCCGTTGTCCTTGATCGATTCGGGAAATCGGGTATTCTGTCCGGTCTACCTCTTTTTGGGACGCCCATGATGGACACCTACAGCGACGACGTACTGAAGCGGACGCACTCGTGCGGGCAACTTCGCGACGGCGACATTGACCGCGAGGTCCGCCTCTGCGGCTGGGTTCGCAGTTACCGGGACCACGGCGGGGTGATCTTCTTCGACCTGCGCGACCGCGACGGCGTGACGCAGGTGGTGTTCGATCAGCCCGAGGACCCGAACGACGCCGAGCAGGTCGCCCGCTACAACCTGGCCGACTCGGTCCGCAACGAGTGGGTCATCAGCATCTCCGGGACGGTCCGCCCCCGCGGACCCGAGCGGGAGAACCCCAAGCTCCCGACCGGGAAGATCGAGGTCATCGCCCACTCGCTGCACGTGCTCAACCGCTGCGAGCCGGTGCCCTTCGAACCGGACGAGTACGGCGAGACCTCCGAGGAAATCCGCCTCAAGCACCGCTACATCGACATCCGCCGACCCGAGATGACCCGCACGCTGCGCCTCCGCCACGGCGTCTGCAAGGCGATGCGGCGCGTCCTGGACGACCGCGGGTTCGTCGAGGTCGAAACGCCCTTTTTGACCAAGTCCACCCCGGAAGGCGCCCGGGACTTCCTCGTCCCCTGCCGCCTCGCCCCGGGGGACTTCTACGCCCTGCCCCAGAGCCCGCAACTGTTCAAGCAGATCCTCATGGTCGGCGGGCTCGACCGCTATTACCAGATCGTCCGCTGCTTCCGCGACGAGGACCTGCGCGCCGACCGCCAGCCGGAGTTCACCCAGCTCGACATCGAGATGTCCTTCGCCACCGAGCAGGACGTGATGCACACGACCAACGCGATCCTCGCCGAGTGCTGCGCCCTGGCCGACAAACCCTTCCCGGACCCCGTCCCCGTGATGTCCTACGCCGAGGCGATGCGACGGTTCGGGACCGACCGACCGGACCTGCGCTTCGGGATGGAGCTGATCGACATCACCGAAATCGCCGGGAAGACCGACTTCCGCGTCTTTACCGGGACGATCGAAAACGGCGGGGTCGTCAAATGCATCGGGGTCCCCGGCGGCGCGGAGATGCCCCGCTCGCAGACCGACGCCCTCGCCGAATGGGCCAAGAGCTTCGGCGCCGGGGGCATGCCGGTGACCAAGGTCGCCGGCGGCGGACAGTTCGAGACCGGCATCGCGAAGTTCGCCAACCCCGTCGCCGCCGAGCTGATCGAGGCGACCGGCGCCTCGGAAGGCGACCTGCTGTGTTTCGCCTCGGACAAACCCAACGTCGTCGCCCGCGTGCTCGGCGAGCTGCGCTGCAAGCTCGCCCGGGAGCGGGAAATGATCCCCCCAGGCCGGTACGAATGGGTATGGATCGTCGATTTCCCGATGGTCGAGTGGAACGAGGACGAACAGCGATGGGACTCCCTGCACCATCCGTTCACCGCCCCGAAGGGCGAGGACCTCGACAAGCTCGAAAGCGACCCCGGCGCCGTCCGCTCCCGCGCCTATGATATTGTCTGTAACGGGATGGAGATGGCCGGCGGTTCGGTGCGTATCCACTCGCCCGAGATGCAGACGAAGGTCTTCGACCTGCTGGGCATCACGGCCGAGGAGGCCGAGGCGAAATTCGGCTTCCTCCTCCAGGCGCTGCGGTACGGCGCCCCGCCGCACGGCGGGATCGCCTTCGGGCTGGATCGGACGGTGATGCTCCTGACCGATCGCCCGAGCATCCGCGACGTGATCGCCTTCCCGAAGACGCAGCGCGGCGTCTGCCCGCTGACCGGCGCGCCCGGGACGGTGGACGAGAAGCAACTGGCCGAGTTGGACCTCAAGACGATCAAGCCGCCCGCGACCGACAGGCCGCTGGGCGCGAGAGAGTGACGGCAGTGCGGATTGCGGATTCCAGGTCGCGGCGACGGATGTCGGCGGTGACACGACGCAATTCGAGAAGTTCACGACCGAATCGGTCGATGTAGATAGCGGTACGAATCCGCGCGTGCGGATTCCAAGAAGGCGGTTCGACGACGACGGCTTATGGGTCCTTCTCAGGCAACGGCGGAAACGAGCAGCGCCGAGCGGGCGCTGCGGGCGCTGGTCGAGCAGCGCAGCCGGGCGCTGCTGCGCACGTGCCTGTACCTGCACCGCAACGCCGATCAGCCCGGAACGCTGACGCGCCCCCTGCTCGGGCAGCTTCTGGCGCAGAGCTCGCAACTCGAAGAACTCCTGGACGCCTGCGGCGCACGGCGTAACGCCCAGTGGCATCCCTTCCGCTCCCTGGCCGCGACGATCAAGCGCTTCGCCGACGCCGGATACGAGCTGCTGCACATCCTTCACGTGCTGCCCAGCTACCGGCTGCTGGAGGTCGACGGCGACTTCCGCGCCGCCACGGACGAGGCGCTGAACTTCATTCAGCAGGTCCTCACCGGCGCAGCGACGGGCATGCTTCAGCAGGCGGCGCGGTTGAAGCTCCGCGCGCCGTCCCGGGCGACGCCCCAGCGGTTGTACAACGAGCAGATCCCCCCCACGCGCCTTCCCGCGGACCGGGAGCGGCGCGAGGTCGCCAGCGTCTCGGAGACCGTAGCCCGGCTGACCACCAGCTTCCTCCGCGCCTCGGCCGACAGCGAAGCAATCCACCGCATCGAGCAGATCGGTCCGCCGGACTACACCAAGTACGTCCCGGACCCGATCAGCGAGGAGGCGCTGCGGGCGCTCCTGCACCGCTTCCACAACCTCCAGTCGCTCTACGACACCTACGTCAGCGCCACCCACACCGAGCAGATCGACGGCGACCTGCCCGTTCTGCGCGGACACATCAGCGTCGTCTTCCACCTGCTGACCACCGCCACCGCGCTGGCGCACTACTACGAGCGGCACGTCTGGCGGCACGGGAACGAACCGGTCTGCAACCGCCCGCTGGTCTGCCCTTCGGCGTTGCTCACGGCGCTGGTCAGCTACGCCCTGAGCTACGCCAGCCGGTACATTCTCGCGGGACGACGGCTCTGCCAGGAGATGCTCCACCGCTACGAGGACCTGGACACGATCGAGGCGCCCGTCCCGCGGTACCGCGGCTTCCACGTCCGCCCGAGCACGCTGGTGGCCAAGGTCGTCCAGCACTACGGCTCCAACGTGGAGATGGAACTGGACGGGGACCGCTTCGACGCCTCGACGCCGATGGACATCTTCCGGGCCAACGAGAAGATTAACGCACGCAAGCGCCGGTGGCTGGCGTCGGCGGTCACCGACAGCGGCTGCCTCCACCGCGGCGCGTCCGAGTGCAAATGCACCGCGCGGAAGCTCAAATCCCTCGCCCGCCGCTGCGTCCTCCAACTGGCCGAGCAGGGAAAGCTGGTGATCTACGAACAGCCCCTCGAGCTGCCCGAGGAGCCCTGCCGAACCACCGGGGAAATCGAGGAGCGCGTCATCGCGGAGATCGGGCGGCTCCAGTCGATGGGCAAGATCGACATCCGCACTGACATGGACGTGCGGTTCACGGGGGACAAGCGGGTGCTCGAGGACATCCGCCGACTCGCCGAGG
>CAYTQL010000291.1:0-4302 GCA_964439555.1 uncultured Planctomycetaceae bacterium
CCTGCCGCAATCGGGAATCCTCAAAGATTCCTCCACAATCGCTGGGACAGTTACGGCGATCTACGGAACTGTCGCACGAGGCCGGCGGAGAGTATGATGCGTCCATGCGTCACCTGCGTGCGCCGAGCAAGCCGACGATCCTGGCGGTGCTGATCGTCCTGTCCGTGGTCTCCACGTTGATGGGCCCGCGGTTCTCGGCTGCGCTGCGCCGCCCGGTGAGCTGGCTGGTCGCGCCGCTGGGCGACGCCGCCATGGCCGTGAGCACCGCGATCAAGGGCGGGCTGGGGCTCATCGCCGAGCCCGAGGAACTTGTCCGTCTCCGACGCCGCGCCGAGCAGCTCGAGGGGCAGCTCGTCGCCGCCGCACGGGAACTCGGGCGGTTGCGCCGCCAGCAGCGAGGCCGGGCCTCGCTGTTCGCCGCCACCGGCGATTTCCCCGGGGAGTTGATCCCCGCGCGGGTCATCGCCGGTGACCCGCTCCCGTATACCCGGTCCCGCCTGCTGACGCAGATGGGCGAACGCCGCGACGCCCCGCCCGGGTCCGTCGTCACCACGCGCCTGGTCTACACCGGGCGCAAGAAGGGCCTCCCGCCCCGCCTGGCGGCGATGGGCGCCAACGCGATGGTGGGGGAGCTGATGGAATCGGGCAACTTCACCGCCCGCGTCCGCCTGGTGACCGACCGGGGTTTCGAGACCCGCGCGGCGATCCTGCGGAAGTTCGACCCCGATAAGCCCCGCCCGATCCGCATCCTGCGCAAGGGAGCGGCCGTGGAAACCACGCTGACGCCGGAAAACCGCGGGCTCATCCCGGTCAAGGCGCGGGGCGACGGCGCCGGGTCGCTGCGTGTCGAGCAGGTGCCCGAATACCACAACGTCCTGCCCGGGGACCTGCTCCTCAGCACCGGGCGGACGCGCCGCCTGCCGGTCTCCGTGCCGATCGGGCGGGTCGCGGAGGTCCACGACAGCGGCGACCACCCGCAGTATTCGGTCTTGAAGGTCGAGCCTATCGCCGATATCGAGGCCCTGCGGGACGTGTACATCGTCTACCCGCTCCCGCTGCATCTTCCGGAGGACGAGTGAGCGGCCCCGAGCATCACATGCCGGCTGAGATGAGCGAGATGACCAACCGCGACGCAACGACCGAAGCCGCCGCCCGCGCCATCGCCGATCGACGCAAAGCGGCTCGCCGCGCCGCCGCTCGCCATGGCGACGGTCACTGCGTCGCTGGTCACTATGTCGCTGCTTCCCGGGAGGTCTCCTGACGGTGCGCTGGCTTCCCTACCTGCTGCTGATCGCGGTGACGGTGCTCCTCCAGGCGACGCTGGTGGGACTGGTGACGATCCGCACCGACACGCTGGGACCGGTCGGTCCCGACCTCGCGGCGTTGGTGGTGGTCTTCATGGCGCTGCACCTGCGCAGCGGGACCGACGCCGCCCTGACCGGCTGGGCCGCCGGGACCCTGCTGGACCTGACCACCGCCGGCGGGCTGACGGGGGGGACGGTCATCGGACCGATGGGCGTCGGGTACGTGCTCGGCGCGGTGGTGGTTTTCCGCGGGCGGGAGGTGCTCTTCCAAGAGCGTGCGGCCCCGCAGATCATTCTGGCGTTCCTGTTCACCGTCGTCGCTCACGGGGTCTGGGCGCTGGGCCAGACGCGGTTCGGAACCGTCGGCGACGCCCTGGGCCCGTGGTGGTTGCAGTCGCTGGCCGTCGCTTTGTACACTGCATTATTGATGCCCGTGGCCCACTGGCTGCTCCGTCGCCCGCGGCGATGGTTCATCGTGACGCCTACGGGCCGGGCCGGCCGGGGACGGGTCTGAGACCGCCTTCGGCGGGCGCCCTCCCGCTCGAAAAGCCCGCAACGACCGGACGCCGCCAACCGTGTACGAGCGCCGCATCAAAATCTTCATGCTCGTGATCCTCCTGGGCGGGCTCGTGCTCGCCGCCCGTCTGGTGGACCTCCAGATCGTCAACGGCCGGGAGTACCGCCGCCGCGCCGAAGAATACCTCCAGTACACTGAGCTGACCCGCGCCCAGCGCGGGCAGATCATGGACCGCCGCGGGCGCATCCTCGCGGTTGATCGCCCCTGCTTCGACCTGTGCCTGGATTTCGGGCTCCTCGACGGCGACCCGGACTGGAATCGCCGGCAGATCCGCCGGATCGCCGCCCGCGAAGACGTGGACAGCGAAGAGGCCGAGCGGATCTTCACCGGGCGGCTGGAGCAGACCTGGCGCCGCGTCCGCCGCGTCGCCGAGCGTGAGGAGGTGGACCTCGACGAGACGGTCGCCGACATCCTCGAGCGCGTCGAGCGCATCCGCCGCCGGGTGGGCATGGACATCCGCGAGCAGCGTCAGGCCCACCCCGTCGTCGAGGGGCTCGGCGAGGCCGAGGCCCTGGCGCTGGACGCCGCCCTGGCCGACGGCGTCGGCGTCGTCGTCCGCCCCGGGCACAAGCGCTGGTACCCCTACGGTCCGCAGGCCTGTCACATCCTCGGCGTCACCGGCCCGGTCACCAGCAAGGAGATGGCCGAGCTGAACCCGGACGCCGGCGACCGCCTCGAACGCCTCCGCACCCGCTACCGGGCCGACGAGATCATCGGCAAGAGCGGCGTGGAGAAGATGTGCGAGCTAATCCTCCGCGGGAAGCGCGGCTACCGGCGGATGAAGAAGACCGGCGAGCTGCTCGAGGAGGTTGCGCCCACCCCCGGCGGGGACGTGCACCTCACGCTGGACATCTACCTCCAGGAAGCGCTGACCGAGCTGCTGACCTCCCGCGGGAAAAACGGGTGCATCGTGGTGCTCTCGGTGGAGACCGGCGACGTGCTGGCGATGGTCTCCGTGCCGATGTACGACCTGAACCGCTACCGGAAGGACTTCCGCCTGCTCGTCGCCGACGAGGTGGACCTGCCGCTTCTGCACCGGGCGATCCAGCGGCGTTACCCGCCGGGCTCGACGGTCAAGGTCGTCACCGCCCTCGCCGGGCTGGGCGCCGGGGCGATCACCCCGGGCAGCGTGTATCACTGCTCCGGGCGGTTGATTCCGAGCAAGCCGCACATGTTCCGCTGCTGGAAGCGCTCCGGGCACGGCGACCTCGCCCTCGAGGACGCGATCCAGCGGAGCTGCAACATCTACTTCTACAAGACCGGCGACCGCGTGGGCATCGAGGGGCTGGTCTACTGGTTCTCGCAGTTCGGCTTCGGACGCCGTCCGGGCACCGGGCTCCCGGAAGAGAAAGCCGGGACGCTTCCCACGCCCGAGTACGTCCGCGCCCGCTATGACCGCGCCATCGTCCCCGCCGATGCCTGGATGACCTCGATCGGGCAGGGGGCGATCACCGCCACGCCGCTCCAGGTCGCCAACGAGATGGCGACCATCGCCCGCGGCGGGGTGTTCCTCTCGCCGCTGCTGGCGCTGGAAGGCGCCCCGGCGCGGCAGCGCCGCGAGCTGGAGGTCTCCGACGCCCACATCGCGGCCGTGCACAAGGGCATGCACGCGGTGTGCAACCGCCCCGGGGGTACGGCGTACCGCTACTTCCGCAGCAGCGCCGGTCCGACGCTGGGCTTCGACGTCTGCGGAAAGACCGGGACCGCCCAGACCGCGCCCCAGCGGATCGACTCGAACGACAACGGCCGCATCGACCGGCGGGACCGGATCGTCCGCGAGGGCGATACGGGCTGGTTCGCCGGCTTCGCACCGTATGAGCGCCCCAAGGTCGCCGTGGCCGTGATGACCGAGTACATCGAGGGCGGCGGGGGGCGCAACTGCGCCCCGATCGCGCGGGAGGTCTTCGCCGTCTGCAAACGCTTCGGGTACGTGCCCTGATGCTCGAGACGCTCCGCCACTATCTTCGCTACACCTCCTGGCCGATCATCCTCGCGATGTTCGTGCTGATTGTCGTGGGGCTCTCGGCGATCCAGGTCACGGAGCGCGCCGGCGGCGTCGCGGGCTACTCGCAGAAGCAGATGGTCTTCGCGGGCGCGGCGCTGGTGGTCTTCCTGATCGCAACGCTCGTGCCCTACAAGGCGGTGGGGCGGGCGGCGTACTGGCTCTTCGGCGTCACGCTGCTGGTCCTGGCCGTCCTGGCCGCGGCGCGGATCACGCATACCTCCACCTGGCTGATCCCGGCAATCCGAGGGTCCTACCGGTGGATCAACCTCGGGCCCGTGCGGGTCCAGCCTTCCGAGGTCGCCAAGCTGACCTTCATCGTCCTGCTGGCGTGGTACCTGCGGGACAAGGAGAACTACCGCCGCCTGCGCGGGCTGATTATCCCCTTCGTGTTGACCTTCATTCCCATGGGGTTGATC
>CAYTQL010000292.1:0-4289 GCA_964439555.1 uncultured Planctomycetaceae bacterium
GCAGGGCCGGTTCGCGTCGTTCGTGATGGATGAGCCGTACCTGCTGGCGGCGACGCGGTACGTCGAGCGGAACCCGGTCAGGGCGGGGCTGGTCCCGCGGGCGGAGGATTGGCCATGGTCCAGCGCCGCGGCGCACGTGGATGGCCGTCGCAGGGACCCGCTGGCCGAGAGGGCATGGCTTCGGGATCTCACGGCCGGGTGGGTGTGCCCGTGGCGGGCGTATCTGGGTGAGGCCGATGAAGCGGAGCTTGCGGCATCGCTTCGTCTCCACGAGAATACGGGCAGGCCTCTTGGCGAGCGTCCTTTCCTGGAGCACGTAGGGCGGCTGCTGGGCCGGGACCTTGTGCCGAAGAAGCCCGGACCGAAGCGGCGGAAGCATAGTTAAGTATGGTGTCCCCCGAACCCTGTCCCCCGAACCCGAACCCCGAGCCCGTCTACTTGTGGAATCGTTTGCGCCGAAGAACCGCGGGAAGGCCGAAGATCAGCAAACTCAAGACACCCGGCTCGGGAACCAGGGCGACCATATCGCCGGCGAGTTGATAGTGACCGTCGCTGGTGAAGTGCGTGTCGTCGGGACCGAGTTGAGAGGCGTCGGTCTCCGCCAGCCAGACCCGGGCATCTTGCAAAGCCACCGAGGCCTGAGCCGCCTGGACCTGCGGTGCGTAGGCCGCGGCCCCGTAGGTCGGGTTCGGGCCGACGGCCGTCTCCCCGATGACGACAGGCAAGTCCGCCACGCCCACCTCCTGCCGAACCCGCGCGATCAGGTCCTGGAGACGAACGCCGTAGTTGTCCGCGGCGTCCGGCTGCGAGGGATGCGTTCCACCGGACTTGGAATCCTGGTAGCCCTGCATCCAGAAGAGCCCTTTGACCCGCGGCGTATCGCCCGCGGAGAGGACCGCGGCGACCTGGTCCTCGTACTTGTCCATCAGGCCGTAAAGGCTGCTGTCGCTCTGATCGTTGGACCCGTCGTAGAGACTGGGATGCCAGGAAGGCCCGAAGCTGCTGAACGTCGGGCTCAGGGCCGTGCCGCTGTCGCCGTGCAGGACGATGGCGTGCGTCGCGTCGGGGTACTTGGCGCCCAGGTGATCGGCCAGGGGCGTCCGACCATCCACTGTTTCCACCAGTCCGGGCGCGTTGGACTGCCCGCCGACGAGCCAGAGCCAGACGTCCTCTCCTGCGGCGGTCTGCGGCGCGGCGGCGAGCGAGAGAAGGGCAATCACGTTGAGCAGTAGAAGGCGCCTCGTCATCATGAACTCCTCCAATCTCTTCCCGGCGCGGCGCGGTCGGAACTCGGCGCGCAGTCCAGGCGAGGGTCGGGGCGATCCGCGCCGGTCGGCGGGAGCCGCTGGCTCCCGCCGACCGTGCGGGCACAAAAGCGGGACGGCGGCCGTCGCTCAGCGTCGCCGGCGGCGGATCAGGGCCAGCCCGCCAAGGCCCAGGAGGCTCAGCGTCGCCGGCTCGGGCACGGCGTAGACTTCGAACGAACTGGTGAACACGTTGTTGTTGTTCCCACTCGGGGCCATGGTCATACCGAAAGACGTGATGTCATCGAGATCGGCCAGGGAGATCGTCGCGCCGTTTTCGACCAGGCTGGCCGTGCTCACGTCGAACTGCTCCCACGTGTCGTCCAGATCGGCCTTGGTGGCAACAATCGGATCGGAGAGGCCCGGGTCGCCTGCGACGAGGGGAGAGCGGTACATCGTGCCGTCGTTCTCCACCAGGGCATAGAGATTGTCGAAGATGACGACATTGCCATGGGTCGTAATGCTGTTCCAGGCGAAGAGGGTGTCGTCGTCGGCCATGCCGTCGAACGTGTAGCTTCCGCCCGGGGTCCACCAGAGCGACTGAAGTTGGTCGCTATCGCCGTACAGGTACATTCCCTTGTGGGAGCCGTCTCCCTCGTCCACCCACGACAGCATGCCGTTGACGCCGGCGTAGTAGACCGTGTCTGCACCGCTGTTGTAGGCGTTGGCGCCGTTTGTCATCGGGGTGTCGTGGGGATGGCCGTGCGAGCCGTCGAATTCAACGATGAGGTCGGCCGACGCAGCGGTCGCCAGTGCACAAATCACCAGTAGACATGAAAGCTTTTCCATCACGTTTCTCTCCTTCTGCTAGAGTTGCCTCCGCCAGAGGCCCATCCTGCGCACCCAGCGCAGGCGTCCTTGACAGGCGTCTCAGCCCCGCCCGTTGCAGCAGCGGGGTCGAGGAAGTGAGCCATCCGTTCTTTTTTTCCGAGAAGCCGTCACCCGAGCGGCCTCCCCATCGAAGGGAAAGCTTCACTTGCGTCGAGGACGAGGATACAGCAAGGGGGTTACGATCCTGCGTAATTTGAGCCTGATTTAGCGCAAAGGAGAAGGGGCGTCACCACCGCCGGTTGCGCTGGCGGTAGTCGCGGGGGGAGAGGCCTTCGGATCGGCTGAAGATGTCGCTGAGGCTCTTGGCGTGACGGAAGCCGCTGTCCCGCGCGACGAACTCCATGGAGTAGTCGCTATCGACGAGCAACGACTTGGCCCGCTCGATGTGCACCCGACGGATTTCCTCGGCCGGCGTGCGGCCGAGAGTTTTGGCGAAGCGCAGTTCCAAGGCGCGTCGCGAGATCGGCACCTCGTTCAGCACGTCGGTTACGGTGATGGGGCTGGAGGCGTGCTGGCGGATGTAGTGCAACGCGTCGAGAACCTCTGCATCGTCGATCGCGAGGACTTCGGTCGATCGCCTCGCCACCACCCCGGACGGGGGGATCCGCACCGGTTTGCCGGGGCCTTTCTCGCCGGCCATCATCCGGGTCAGCAGCGCCGCCGCCTCATGCCCGCGGACCTCGGTGCGGGGGTCCACGCTGCTCAGCGGAGGGTTGCTCAACTCGCACTGAATCGGGTCGTTGTCGATGCCCAGGATCGCCACGTCCTCCGGCACGCGCAAGTGCATGTTCCGGCACAGTTCGGTCAGCATGCGGGCCTGACCGTCGTCGGGGGCCACGATGGCGACCGGCTTCGGCAGGCTCTTGAGCCACTCACTGGACAATCGACGGTGCAAAGCCCAGTCTTCGTAGTCCAGCAATTCCGGCCAGAATTGCTCGCAAGGAAGTTTCTCCCGCTCCATCCGCTCCCGCAGGCCTTCCCATCGCCAGCGGACGTGCAGGCGCCGGGAGACGTTCCCAAAGAAATGCACCTTGCCGAATCCACGATCGACGAAGTGCTCGGCCGCCAGGCGACCGATCGCGGCGTCGTCGTTGAGCAGTTGGTGCGGCAGTTCGTCGGCCAGGTCGTAGCTGACGTTCACCACCGGCAGGCGCTTCTTGTGGAGTATCCAGGCGGTCTGGCGATCGTCCGTCGAAACTATCGCCCCGTCGCCCTTCCAGTCCAGCAGGCCCACGGGAAACGCGCCGGAGAAGCCGAGGATGAAGAAGCAGGACCAATCGGCGTGCGTGCGGGTGTACCGCGCGACGCCGCGGAAGATGGCGCGGCCGTTGACCGAGGCGGTTTCCACCAACAGGGCGACTCTTTGGCTTTTGCGCATGAGGCTCACTCGGGCTGGATTCTCGGCGGGACGCGAGATCCATGCTAACACAGATCGCCCGACGGGCAAGACGTCGCTCGGGCTTTCTTTGCGCAAAATCAGGAGTTCGAGTTCGGGGGGCACCATACCTATCTCTTGACTCGGCCCGGTCTGCGTGGATCGGATTCCGTTGATGCCACGAATCGCAAGAGTCGTTGTCCCGGAGATGGCGCATCACGTGACGCAGCGTGGGAATCGCCGGCAGGAGGTGTTCTTCGGCCCTGACGATTACCGCGCCTACCTGTCCCTCATGAAGCAATGGTGCACCTGCCACGGGGTGCGGGTGTGGGCCTACTGCCTGATGGCCAATCACGTTCACCTGATCGTCGTGCCGCCGTCGGAGGATGCGTTGTGCCGGGCGGTCGGGGAGGCGCACCGGCGGTACACGCGGCGGGTGAACTTCCGCGAAGGCTGGCGTGGGCGCCTCTGGCAAGGCCGGTTCGGCTCGTTCGTGATGGACGAGCCGTATCTGCTGGCGGCGACGAGATACGTGGAGCGGAACCCGGTGAAGGCGGGGCTGGTCTGGCGGGCGGAGGACTGGCCGTGGTCCAGCGCGGCTGAGCACGTGGACGGGCGTCGGAAGGACGCGTTGGCCGAGGGGGCATGGCTTCGGGGCCTCACGGCCGGGTGGGTGTGTACCTGGCGGGAGTATCTGCGGGCCGAGGGCGAGGCGGACCTTGCAGCATCGCTTCGTCTCCACGAGAATACGGGCAGGCCTCTTGGCGAGCGTCCTTTCC
>CAYTQL010000293.1:0-4288 GCA_964439555.1 uncultured Planctomycetaceae bacterium
GGTTGATGTTCACCGGGCGGGAGATCGAATTCTCCTACCGCGTGGAAAGCTCCCGCGCCGAGGGCTGCCACACCCGCGTGTGCCTCACCACGAACCAGTCCCGCTTCGAGCACCTCCCGGTGCCCGTCTACGGCGAGCACCAGGCCCTCAACTGCGGGCTCGCCCTGGCGCTGCTCGATCAGCTCAAATTGCGGGGCATGGAGATCGACGACGCCGACGCGAAGCGCGGGCTTGCGGGGGTGTACCTCCCCGGGCGGATGGAGATGATCCGCGAGGACCCGCGCATGCTCGTGGACGGCGCCCACAACGCCGCCTCCGTTAAGGCGCTGATGCGGGCGATCGGTCAGCACATCCCCTACGACTCGATGGTCATGGTCTTCGGCTGTGCGGCCGATAAGGACATCGCCGGGATGATGCAGCAGGTCGCCACCGGCGCCGACAAGGTGGTCTTCACCCGCGCCGCCTCCAGCCCCCGCGCCGCCGACCCGAAGGACCTCGCCGAAGCGTACGAGGAAGCCTCCGGGCGCGTCGGGCAGATCGCCGGGGACATCGAAGAAGCCGTCCGCATCGCCCAGGGCGCCGTCTCCCGGGAAGACCTGATCGTCATCTGCGGCTCCTTCTACCTCGTCGGCGAAACCAAGACCCTCCTCGCCGGCGCCGCAAAGCGGTAGCGCGGGGGGCAGACCGGTTTCGCGCGTTCCACGACTCGATTGGGCGGAGAGTCCGCGCGTCAGTTGGCGGGGGCTTCGACCGTGGTCAAGGCGTGGTAGATTTCCTCGGCCGTCTCGGCCGAGCGAAGCTGCCGGCGGAGATGCTGGAGGGACATGATCCGCGAGATGCGCGCCAACGCCTGGATGTGAGGTCCGGTCTTGTCCGGGGGGCTCAGCAGGAGGATGACGAGGTCCACCGGGCGGGCGTCCACGCTGTTGAACTCCAGCGGCGCGGCGGGGCGTCCCACGGCCATCACGAGCGAGTCGACGGCGTGGGACTTCCCGTGGGGGACCGCCACGGCGGCGCCGATTCCCGTCGAGCGGGTCTGCTCGCGCCGCAGCACCGCCCGCAGGGCGTCGTCGCGATCGCTGAGGTCCCCCCGTTCGGCGAGCAGGTCGATGAGCTCCTCGATGACGCCGCGCTTGGTCGTCGCGTCGAGGCGGGGGCGGATGCGATCGGGGGTGAGGATGTTGCTGAGTTCCACAAAAGTCTCCGGACAGCGGGGCGGCGGCGTGCGCCGAAGCCGGTCGCCCCGACGCCGCGCGAATTATAGGGGACGCTGCGTTCGCGGCAACCGGCGGTTTCGGGTGGGTAATGCCGACCCGGTTCGATAGAATCCCCGCAGAAAGGCGATGCGGGGCGATTTGTGACGCGGCCGGGCTGGTCAAGCCGCAGAATCCGGCGCGCATCGCCCAAGCGTCGCATTGCGTTTCCGAGAGTTGCTTCGGAGAAGCTACATGAGTGAATCCCCCGATCCGACCCGGGCGGAGTTGGGCCCGGGCGAGGCGATCCTCAAGGTCGAGACCGGCATCCGCGGGCTGGACGAAATCCTCTGCGGCGGGCTGCCCGTGGGGCGGACCACGCTGCTTTCCGGCGGGCCCGGGACGGGCAAGACCCTCCTGGCGACCGAGTTCCTCTACCGCGGGGCGACCGCTGGGGCGCCGGGGGTGCTGGTCTCTTTCGAGGAGCCCGTCGGACAGGTCCGCGCCAACGCCGCCGCGGTGGGAATGGACCTGGCGTCGCTCGAGGAGGGCGGCGCGCTGCGCGTCGTCCACGCCCCGACGCCCCACGGCGCGGTCCGCGCCGGCGAGTTCGACATCCACGGGTTCCTGGCGACGCTGGAGGGGCATATCGCCCATATCGACGCCCGGCGCGTTGTCATCGACGCGATCGACGTGCTGATGCGGATCTTCGCCGACCCCGAGCGGGAGCGCGAGCAGCTCTACCTGTTCCCCGAGTGGGTCCGCGACCGCGGGCTGACGGTGATTCTCACCGCCAAGTCCGGCGACGAGGCGCAGCTCGTGTATCCCTTCCTGGACTACATGGCCGATTGCGTGATCCTGCTGGACCAGCGGATGGAGCGGCAGGTCCGCACCCGCCGGCTGACGGTCGTCAAGTACCGGGGATCGGGCTTCCTGCCCAACGAGTCCCCCTATGTGCTCTCCCCGGAGGGGGTGGTGTTGATGCCCGTCTCGATGATGTCCCTCCAGCAGCCGGAGCGCCATGAACGGATCTCCAGCGGCTCGGAGGCCCTCGATGCGCTGCTGGGCGGGGGGTACTTCCGGGGCTCGTGCGTCCTGATCGGCGGGCCGAGCGGGTCGGGCAAGAGCACGCTGGGGTGCCTGTTTTCCGCGGCCGCATGCCGACGCGGCGAACGGGTGCTTTACGTGAGCTTCGAGGAATCCGTCGCGACGCTGACCCGGGAGATGTGCAGCGTCGGCGTGGACCTGGAGACCCCCGCACAGGACGGAGAGTTCCGTGTGCACGCCGCCGTTCCTGAATCGGCGGGCACCGAGGAGCACCTCCTGCGCATCCTGCGGACGATGGAGGCCTGGGCGCCGCGTCACGTGGTCGTCGATGCGATCTCCGCGTGCGAGCGGATGGGCTCGCAGGACGCGGCGTTCGATTTCTGCGTGCACCTGCTGACCGCCTGCCGGGCGCGGGGGATCACCTGCGTCTACACTCACCAGTCCTCCGCGGCGACAACGGCGCTGCGGATCGCCGGGCACGCGCTGTCCTCGCTGTTCGATGCGCTGATCGTGCTAACCTACCACGACGACGGGCGGGAACTCACCCGCCGCCTGCTGATCGTCAAGTCCCGCGGCGGCGCGCACTCGATGCGCCACCAGGAATTCGCGATCACCGCCGAGGGCATCGTCTTCGCCGACGCCGGGCAGGAGGGGGAGTGATGAACCACGCCGAGGGAGCGACGCCGATCTACCGCATGACCCTTTACGTCGCCGGCGAGGGCCCGAACTCCCGGGCCGCCCAGGAAAACCTCGCCGCGCTGTGCGCCCGGGAACTGAGGGACCGGTGCGAGCTGGAAGTCGTCGATGTCCTGGAGGATGTTTTCACGGCCGCGGCACGCAGCATTCTGGTAACGCCTACGCTGATGGTGGAAGAGCCGGAACCGGAGGTTGTCATCGTAGGCAACCTGAGCAACCGCGCGCGCGTCCGCCGCGCCCTCCGGCTGGCGGGGGAGTAGAACGGATCGATGAGCGAGGAACGAAAGGACCTGGAGAAGCGCCTTGAACGCGCCGAGGACGTGATCGAAGCCCTGCGCGGCGGGGAGGTCGATGCGGTCGTCGGGCGCGAGGGCGTGTTGCTGGTCCAGCTCCGCGAGCTGGAGCAGCAGCTCAGGCGCGACCGCGAGCGCCTGCACCTGGCGTTGGAGGGCGGCGAGGTCGGGCTCTGGGACCTCGACCTGACGGGGGGCGAGTCCTACTGGAGCCGCACGCTCTACGAGCTGGTCCAGCGGGACCCCCACGAGAGCGTGACGGAGCAGACCTTCTTCGAGTACGTCCACCCGGACGACCGCGCCCGCGTGCGGGCCCACGCCGGGCAGTGGTTCGAGACCGGCGGGGAGTTCCGGGACGAGTTCCGCATCATCCGCGGTGACGGCGAGGTCCGCTGGTTCGCCTCCCGCGGGCGGGCATACCCGCCGGGAGAATCGCCGCCGCGGCGCGTGGTGGGGGTCAACTACGACATCACCCGGCGCAGGCAGACCGAAGAGAAGCTGCGCCGCAGCGAGCAGAGCCTGCGCCTGGCGGTCTCGGCGGCGCGGCTGGGCGCCTACTCGCGGGACCTGCGGACGGGGGAAGACTTCTGGTCGCCGGAATTCCTGGCGATCTACGGGGTCGAGCCCGGAGCCTCGGTGGAGCTGGAGGACAACATCCCGGCCGCGATCCACCCGGAGGATCGCCCCGCCGTGCTCGCCGAGGCGCAGGCCCGCTACGCCGGACGGGCAGACCCGCGTTTCAGCAGCGAGCATCGGATCATCCGCCCGGACGGCGAAGTCCGCTGGGTGCTCCGCCGAGGGCGCGTGGAATTCGACGCCGCCGGGACGCCCCTCAAAACCCACGGCTTTGCCCTGGATATCACCGGCCGGAGGCGAGCCGAGCAGGCGCTCCGCGAGGCGAAGGAGAAGCTCGAGCATCGCGTCGCCGAGCGGACGTCCGAACTGTCGCAGGCGGTGGACGCCCTCCAGGCGGAGGTGGTCGATCGTACCGAGGCCCAGGCGCAGCTCCGTCGGCGCACCCGGCAGCTTCAGGCGATGGCCGGCGAACTGACCCTGATC
>CAYTQL010000294.1:0-4223 GCA_964439555.1 uncultured Planctomycetaceae bacterium
CGCATCGAGGACCTTCCGGACGTAGCTGCTGGGCTCGTCCTTCTTCCCGCGCGGGTCGTCGTCGATGGCGCCGGTATAGACCAGCCGTCCGCCGCGGTCGATGATGCGGATATCGGGCGTAGTCTTGGCGTGGTAGCGCCGACCGACCTCGCCGGTGGAGTCCGAGAGGATCGTCAGCGGGATGTCATACTTCTCGGCCATCTCCGCGTTCCGCTTGGCGTCCTGGTAGTGGGTGGAGTTGATCATGACCCACTCGACGCCCTTGTCCTTGTACTCCTCGGCGAGGGTCTTGCTCGTTCCGGCCTTGAGGTGGCGCTTCGAGAAGGGGCAGTCCGGGTTGACCCACTCGAGCACGAGGTACTTACCCGCGTAGTCGCTCAGGGCGACCTCTTCGCCGTCGGCGTCCTTGAGCGTGAAGACCGGGGCCTGCTCGCCGAGTTCGGCGTCGCCGAAGTTGGCGTACTTGACGCTGCACCCGTAGGGTTTGGTCTCGGGGGTCTGGACTTCGTGCCCGCCGAGCAGTTCCTCGAGCGCCTGGCGGACGTAGTTGACCCGCTTGTCGGCCTTTTTCTTGCCCATCGGGTCGTTGTCGATCGCCCCGCGGTAGACCAGGTTCCCCTCGGCGTCGATGATCCGCATGTCCGGGGTGGTTTTCGCGCCGTAGAGTTTGCCGATCTTTCCGTCGGCGTCGTTGAGCACCGGGAACGTGAGCTTCTGAGCCTTGGCGAAGGCCTTGTTGTCCGCGGTGTCGTACCAGTAGGTCGAGTTGATCGCCAGCCAGACGACGCCCTTGGGCTTGTACTCGCGGGCGAGGTCCTCCATCACGTCTTCCTTGTAGTGGCGGCGCGTGAAGGGGCACTGCGGGTTGATCCACTCCAGGACGACGATCTTCCCGGCGTAGTCGCCGAGGGAGACCTTCTTCCCGTCGTGGGCTTCGAGGGTGAATTCGGGCGCGGGCTTGCCCAGGTCGGCTTCTCGGGGGGCCTTGGCTTTCTCGACCGTCTCGGGCTTGTGGTCCTTCGCTTCGGTGACGCCGATCGTCGCCGCGACGACGGCGGCGAGGGTCAGCGCGATAAAGGCTCTCTTGCAGATCTGCATAGTCAGTCTCCTTGGGAGTCCGCGGATGGTTTGTCTTCTGCGGGCGTGGAGGATTTCGCCGGGGCGGACAGGAGGATCGCCTCTCGCCGGCCCTCGGCGTTGGTGAGGACGAGGACGGCTTCTGCGCGGGTCCGGGTCGTGGACTTGCCGGTGCGGGTGGCGCGGATGACCACGGTAAGGTCCCGCCCGTCGCCAACCAACTCGGCCTTCTTGATGAACGCGTTCCCACTGACGAAGGGGAAGAGATCCGCCGAGGCGGGCTTTCGCTTGAGCTCGAGATCGAATCGCCACGAGACGCCCCGTTCGGGGGTCTCCACGCGGCTTTGCACGTCCTTGAGAAGCGGGCTGGACTTCGCCGGCGCCGGGAGGCGGGCGGAGAAGGTCTCGAAGCGCTTGAGGTCCTCTCCGCGCGAGCCCTTGCCGACCGGGAGGCGCAGCGACGGCGTCGCGTCCCCCGCGATGCAGTCGCGCCGACAGGCCAGCCAGGCGACTTCGGCCCGGAGCGTCACCGCCTCGCCCGGAAGCTTCTTCGGCGGCGTCACCTCCGCCCACAGCAGGACGGAGCCCTTGTAGCCGTACCCGGCGATGTTCCCGGACTGGGTGAAGCGCGTCGGCGTCGGCCAGCGGAGTTCGCCGACGTCCCAGCCGTCGGGGAGCTTGAAGCTCACGTCCGTGGCCAGTCCCGCGTCGCCCGGGTTCTTCCAGTAGATGTGCCAGTCCTCGGCGATCTCGAAGAGCACCCCGAGGCGGAACGACTTACCGGGCGTCACCGCCGTCCGATCCGCCGCGAGGCGGACCGAGACCAGCTCCGGACGGGGCGAGGGCCCCGTCGGACCGGGGACCTGCCCCGCGGCCGCAGCGACCAAGAGCGTCGCAGTCAGGATGAGCGCTGCACGTGCCATTCGCGCCTCCGCACTCAATGCTAGGCGCGGCGATCAGCGGGAAACCGACCTCGTGGGAGGTTCCGCCCTGTGCCGGAGGGTTTTCCGGGGCTGCGGGGGCGCGGCTGGATGATCGGCAAGAGATCGGACTTGCAGGCGGCGGGACCCGGCGATGACTCGCCGGGCGGAAACGCGGCGACGAGTCGCCTCACTCCACGGCCGGTTTGAGCCGTTCGGACAGGTCCGCAGGGACGCCGATGTCGGCGACGATGACGTGTCCGGTGTACTCGGCTGCACCAGGGGCGTCGAAGCCTTTCTTGCGAGCGACGAAGGTCACCGTCTTGGTGGCCCGCACGGCCGGGCCTTCGGCTGCTCCGGTGTCGCAGTCCAGGCCGGTGGGAATGTCGATGGCAACGATCCGGGGCCCGGCGGCGTTCATCCGCTCGACGGCTTCGGCCATGCCGCCGCGAAGCGCGCCCTGGATGCCCGTTCCCCCGATCGCGTCGACCAGCAGCGTGAATTCGCCGAGCGGGGCGTCGAGTTCGGACGGGTCCACGAAGCGAACGTCGATGCCCAGCCTGCGGATGATCCGGAGATTCTCCAGGGCGTCGCCGGTGATCTTCTCCTCCGGGACGACGACCAGCACGCCGACCTCGCAGCCGCGGAGGATGAGATGTCGCGCGACGACGTATCCATCGCCCCCGTTGTTCCCGCCCCCGGCGACGATGCCCACGGCGCCGCCGACCGCCATCGCTTCGACCTCATCGGCCGCCTGGCGTCCGGCGTTTTCCATAAGCACCAGCCCGTTGACGCCAAGCTGCTCGATGGCGCAGCGGTCCACATTGCGAAGCCGGTCTCGCGAGAGGGTCATGGGAGCCTCAGGCGGCGAGCACCTCGTCGATAGCCGACTTGAGGTCCGCCTTCTGTTGCATGCCGACGAACTTTTTCTCGAGCTCGCCGCCCTTGATGATCACGACGGTGGGGATCGCGCTGATCCCGAACTTCATCGAGACCTGCCGGTTCGAGTCGGTATCGACCTTCCCGACCTTCAGGCGTCCCTGGTACTCGTCGGCCAGTTCGTCGATGGTGGGGGCGAGCATCTTGCAGGGCATGCACCATTCGGCCCAGAAGTCCACCAGGACGGGGATCTCGGAGTTGAGGGCCTGCTCTTCGAAGTTCGTGTCGGTGAATTCGATCGTGTTCCCGGCCATGGGGGCGGTGTCCTTCCTGAAGGAGCATTCGGTACGCCGCGCAATGATAGGCCGACCGCGCGACGGTGTCAACTTGACCCGCCGGCGCGCGGCCGGTCGGAAGTGAGGAGCCCGGGGGCGCCCGCTTCCGCGGGGGAGTCCCCGGGCCTCGAGGCGTGCGGTTGTTACGACTTGATCTCGATCTTCTTGGTCTGGGCGGTTTCGGCGCGGGGGAGCGTGACGGTCAGGACGCCGTCGTCGAGGGAGGCGTCGATCTTTTCGCGGTCCACCTCGTCGCTGAGGGCGAAGGCGCGGAAGTAGTTGCCCACGCTGAACCCGCGGTAGGTCTCGGTGTATTGCTCCCCGTGATCGCGGGGCGCGGCGTTCGCCTGGACGGTCAGCACGCCCTTGTCCACGCGGAGATCGACCTGGTCGGTCGTGACGCCCGGCAGCTCGATCTCGAGGGTCACCGTCCCGTCCTCGGTCTCGTAGATGTCCACGAGCGGGCTGATCGCCTCTTCCGGACGGGGTTCGATCTCGGCGGGGCGGCTTTGGACTTCAACGTTCTGCGTATCCTGTTCGGTCATGGTCGCACCACCTTCCTAGGAAAGCTTGATCTGACGGGGCTTGGCCGACTCCGCCTTCGGCAGGCGGATCGTCAGCAGGCCCGATTCGAGCTTCGCCTCGACGGCGTCGGCGTTGACGGGGTCGGGCAGGACGATCGTCCGCGTGAACTCGCCCACGCCGCGCTCGCGCCGGGCGTACTTGCGCGTGTCCTGGTCCTCGGGCGGCTGCTTGGAGCCCTTGAGCACCAGGGTCTCGCCGGTGATCGAGAGGTCGATCTCGTCCTGCGAGACACCGGGGACCTCGGCCTCGACGATCATTTCGCCGGAGCTGTTGAGTACGTTCACGGCCGGGTAGGTCCCCCCGCCGACGCGGCGGAGGTCGCCCAGGCCCATCCCCAGGACCCGGTCGAACTCGCGGGACATCCGCCGGAGCGTCGAGAACGGGTCCACCATGTTGGCCCATCTGAACATAGCCATCTGAGCTTGTC
>CAYTQL010000295.1:0-231 GCA_964439555.1 uncultured Planctomycetaceae bacterium
GGCGGACGGTCTACCTGCCCGGATGGTCGGAGGGCAAGTCCGGAGCCCGCGGGGAAAGGGGGGCGCGATGAACCGCCGGACGACCTTGCGCAATAACGCTCGCCGGGGGACGGTGCTGGCCGTGGTGCTGGTGGTCGTGGCGCTGGCGGCGATGGTCGCGGCGGGGGCGGCGTTCCGGCTGCGGGCCGCTCGACGGAGCGGTGTGTGGCGCCCCCGGTCTCTCCTGTGACT
>CAYTQL010000295.1:241-4222 GCA_964439555.1 uncultured Planctomycetaceae bacterium
GGGGCGGCGTTCCGGCTGCGGGCGGAGGTGGCGGCCTCCGGCGCGCGAACCCGCGGCGCCCAGGCCCGGGCGGCCGCGTCGAGCGGCATCGAGTTCGCCGTCGCCCTGCTGAGCGAGACCGACCCCGCCGAGGTGGACCGGCGGGACAACCCGGACCTGCTGAGCAACCGCCTCGTCGTCGACGACGGGGCGAACCGCTGGTACTTCACCGTCTACGCCGACAACCCGACCGACCGCGAGCACGTCCGCTACGGGCTGATCGACGAGGCCGGCAAGGTCAACATCAACACCGCGAGCGAGTCGATGCTCCTGGCCCTCGGGCTCACCGGGGAGCAGGCCGACTGCCTGCTCGACTATCGCGACCGGGACGCCGAGACCCGCCCTCAGGGCGCCGAGCAGGACTGGTACGACACGCTGGAGACGCCGTATCTCATCAAGAACGCCCCGCTGGCGACGCTGGAGGAACTGATGCTGGTGCGGCATTTCGACGCGTCCGTCGTCTTCGGCGAGGACGCCAACTGCAACGGGATGCTGGAGGCGAACGAGACCGACGGCGACGAATCCTTCCCACCCGACAACGCCGACGGCGAGCTGGATACGGGTCTGAGAACCATCGCGACTGTGGTAACCTACGAGCCGGCCGTCAGCTCCGAAGGCAAGAACCGGGTGGACATCAACACCGGGAAGGTCGAGGGGCTCGGCCTGCCGGATCAGATGGTGCAGTTCGTCCGGACGTACCTGAAGGACGGGAACAAGTTCTCCCACCCGGCCGAGCTGTTGAAGATGACCTACAAGCCCAAGGCCCCGAAGCCCCGTCCTCGGCGCAATCGTCGCCGCCGGCGCGACAAGCCCCGCGTGATGCGTTCCGGGGTGGGCGCCGCGGAGCTGCCGAAGGTCCTGGACGTGCTCACGGCGACCGGGCTGGTCGCCGGGGGAAAGCATTTCGGGCTCATCAATATCAATTCCGCCCCGCCGCAGGTGCTGGCGGCGCTGGACGGAATCGACGAAAATCTGGCCCGGCGGATCGCGGACGCCCGCGGTTCGCTCGAGGCCGAGGCGAAAGGAAGCATCGCCTGGCTGTACAGCGAAGGGCTGGTCGATGCGGCGGCGTTCAAGCGGATCGCCCCCCGGTTGACCGCGCGGTCCTTCCAGTATCGCATCCGGTGCGTCGGCTTCGGCGTTCCGTGCGGGCAGTATCGCATCCTGGAGGCGGTGGTGGACCTCGCGGGCCGGCGTCCGCGCATCGGCTACCTCCGGGACGTAACCGCCCTGGGCGTGCCCTTCGCGCTCGGCGCGGAGCTGCAGGAGAGGTGATGGGTCTGCGCGCAACATTCGGTTCGTCGAAGCGCGTGGCGGTGGATTACGATTCCCGCCGCATGCGCATCGTCTGCGCCGCCGGGGAGGGGGACGCTGCCCGCGTCCGCAAGCTCGCCACCGTGGACATGCCCGCCGAGATGGACCTCTCCGACGCCACCGCCGTGGGCAAGTTTCTGGGCAAGACCCTCCGCAAGCTGCACATGCCGCGCTCGGCGGTGCTGATGAGCGTCCCGCGGTCCCAGGCGGTCCTCAAGCCCCTGACGCTGCCCCCGGGAACCCCGCAGGAAGAACTGGCGGGGATGGTCCAGTACCAGATGCGCTCCGAGTTGCCCTTCCCGCCCGACGAGGCGGTGGTGGACTTCACCGTCGAGTCCCACTTCGACGCCGAGGCGGAGGCCCAGCCCCAGGGACTGGAGGTGCTGGTGGCCGCGGTGCGCGTGGGCGTGGTGGAGCACTACCGGCAGGTCGCCGCGGCCGCGGGGGTCAAGCTCCAGCGACTGGGCATCCGCCCGTATGCGGACATGCGCTGCGTGGACGCCTGCGGCGCCCGCGACCCGGAGCAGACGGCCGCCCTGGTGCACCTCGGGGCCGACGAAATCGAAATCGACGTCCTGGCCGGGTCGAGCCTGGCCTTCACCCGCGCCGCGGCGATAAAAACCGCCGCGGACGACGCCGCCGCCCGACTCCGCCAGACCGGCATGGAAGTGGTTCGCTCGCTCCAGAGCTACCACATGGTCGAGCGGAGCGAGGCGATCCAGTTTATAGTGGTCGCCGGCGGGAGCGGGGTGGAGGAGCAGGTCGCCGAGATGCTCTCGCGCCGCCTCGACGTCCCGGTCCGCGTGCTGGACCCCCGCGAGGCGCTGGGGCTGGCGGAGACCGAGCACGCTTCGGGGTTCATCTCCGCGCTGGGCCTGGCCATCGGCGCCCGCGCCGACGCGCTGCCGTTCGACTTCCTCTCGCCCAAGCGTCCGGTCGTCCGCCGCGACACCCGCAAGCTGAAGCGCACGCTGCTCGCCGCGGCCGCGGGGGTGCTGTTGATCGCCGGCGCCGCGATGGGCTATCGCCACCTCGACGCCAAGCAGCGCCGCAACGCCGCGACCCGCGAGCGGCTCAGGAAGCTCAAGAAGCTCAACGACGCCGACCGAACGGTCCTCCGCCATCGCAAGAGGCTGCGCGCCTGGAAGGCCGACGTGCGGCGATGGGCGAAGCACCTGGCGAGCATCAGCTACGTCGCCCCGGACGCCGAGCACCTGCACATCGACGGGCTCTCGACCCGCAGCGACCAGAGCTTCTCGTTCACCGTCCGCGCGACGACCTCCAACGCCGTGGCGGAGTTCATCGACCGGCTGACTCGCTTCGGCTACCGGGTGAGCCCGGGACGGACCACCTACGGGACCGGGGACTTCGGGTACGACTACACCTGCGACATGACCGTCGAGGTCCCCGCCGACCTCGAGGTGGACCTCGAGGCCCTCGGCGCGGTGGAGCGCCCGGAGGACGACATCTCCGCGACGCTGAGCCCGCGGGAGGCGCAGCGGGCGTTCGCCAAGCGACCCGCGCCGCAGACCGGGGACCGGCCCGTCGCGAAGACCGACGACGCGGAGAAGCCCGAGCCCCGCGCGGACTACGAGGCCCTCCATGGACCCAAGAAGTACCAGCGCACTCGGTTCAACGAGCTGACCCCCGGCGCGCCCGGTCGGACTGCTTTCGACGGCGACCCGGTCTACTTCCGCGCCCGCGTCGGCGAGCAGGTTGAGACATTCCACCTCGATCGCGCCCCGGCCGGGCACTACGTCGCCTGCAAACTCACCTACGAGGGCGCCTCGGGGCATGTCATCGGCTACCTGCTCAAGGGCGCCCGTCCGCACAAGGTGCTCCAGTACCTCCAGAAGAACCCCAAGCGGGCCGGGACCCTCCTGCGCATCCACGGGACCGCCTGGCATCACGGAAAGGATCCCGCCGCGCCCGTCGCGGTGGTGGTCGATTCGATCAAGAAATGACCCGTCGCGAGAACATGCTGCTGGGGCTCATCGGCGCGCTGGTCGCCGCCGCGGTCGGCTACGCTGCGCTGGACCGGTTGCTGCTCAAGCCGGCGGCCAGGCTGAATTCCCAGTGGTCCGCCGACCGCCAGCAGATCCGCAAGCTCAAGCGGGTTCACCGGCGAGCGGAACACGCGGCCGCGGACATCGCGGCGATGATGGCCGATACCTACGCTTCCGATCCGCTGGAGGTGCAGGAGGCGGTCCGCGAGCGGCTGATGGGCCTGCTCACCCGCAGCGGGCTCAGCGCCGAGGGCATGAGCCTTCAGCCCGTGCGGGGTCAGTCGCGGCGCGGCGTCTACCGCGAGATCGGACGGAGCATCCGCGCCCGAGGCACGCTGGAGCGGGTGGTGAACTTCCTTTTCCTGGTGACGCGCGACCCGCATCTCCACCGGCTCGACAACCTCTCGCTGCGGCGGGACCGCAGCACCGGGCGCTATGAGCTCCAGGTCCGCTACCTTACGCTGGTCATTGAGCAGCCCGCGGAGGTGACCATCGCCGCGAGTCGCCCGACCAGCCGCCCGACGGTCGCCCTGAGCGACCCCCGGCGCGAGCTGTTCAGCGTCATCGCCGAGCGGGACCTTTTCCGCCCGTACATCAAGAAGCCCCCGACCCCGGTCCGCGT
>CAYTQL010000296.1:0-650 GCA_964439555.1 uncultured Planctomycetaceae bacterium
GTCATGAATTCGGCTCATAGGGGTCTCCCGTTCGGTTCGGGGTAATCATAGTCGCCGCAGACGGCATATGCACCTACAGCGCGCGCCGGACCGGGCACGGAGGCGTCCGGGCTCCGAGCCGCCCCCTACCGCCGCCCCGCCGGTCGGCGTACCATACGCCGCATGAACGAACCACGCACCCGACACCTGAGGCTGGGGGTTCTGCTTTCCGGCGGAGGCCGGACACTGCTGAACCTCTGCGATGAAATCGACGCCGGCCGGCTGGACGCAGAAGTCACGGCCGTGATCGCATCGCGCGAGTGTAAGGGAATCGCCCGGGCCGAGAGCCGCGGACTGCCCGTGACGCTGATCCCCTACCGGCAGATGCCGGACCTCGCGACCTATTCCGACCGAATCTGCGAGGTGCTCGACGCGGTCGGGGTGGACCTGGTCTGCCTCGCGGGGTTCCTCTCGATGTGGGTGCTGCCTGAGCGGTACCAGGGGCGGGTGCTGAACATCCACCCCGCCCTGCTGCCGAGCTTCGGCGGACGAGGCATGCACGGTGACCACGTGCACGACGCGGTCCTCGCGGCGGGGTGCAAGGTCTCCGGGTGCACCGTGCATTTCGTAACGAACGCGTACGACGCCGGCCCGATCGTCCTCCAGCGATG
>CAYTQL010000296.1:660-4199 GCA_964439555.1 uncultured Planctomycetaceae bacterium
GGAGGATGACGACGCCGACGCCCTGGCCGCGAGGGTTTTCGAGCAGGAATGCGTCGCCTACCCCGAGGCGATCCGCCTCTTCGCGGCCGACCGCCTTCGCATCGAAGGCCGACGGGTCCGGGTGCTCGCCGAGAAGTGATTCAGCCGTAGGGCCAGCAGCGCCTTTGCCCCCGCAAACGAACTCGGCAACGTCTCCGGGGGCCTGGGCCTCCGTCCCGCGAGCAGCAACCCTGCCCGCCTTGTCGCTCCGGGTGCGCGACAAACTCGTGGCATGGGCGTCTCGACCGTGGACGCATGACCAAGATGGCCATGCCACAATACGGACGCGCACCCGTCGCTCCCCCTACTGCTTTTTCGGTTCGACGGCGAACCCGGTCACGGCGACGCCGCTGTTGGCGCCGGTCTCGTCCTCGGCGGCGACGACGCCGGCGAGAACGACGATCGCGGCGAATGCCGGGATACGCAGAGCATGGCGGGCTCGCATAGGGGTCTCCTTCGTGCGGGGAGCGGGGGCGGACGGTGGGGCTGGCTCCCTCAGGACTGCTTGCCTTCTTCCGGCGTTTCCGAGGGCGGTTCGGGCTTGGCGTGGCGTGCGGTGCGGGAGCGAAGGTCGGCCGGCTGACCGGCCGCTTCGCGCGTCGGCGAGGCCGGCTCGGTCGCCCGCGGCGTCCCCGAGACGACCATCGGCTCGAGCCCGGCCGTCAGCTCCGAAACGGTCGAGGTCTCCGGGACCACGTTGACCTGCTCGCACTCCGGACAACTGACCCGTTCCCGGATCATCTCGTCGCTCGCATCCAGCAGTTGATCGCAATTGCTGCATCGAAACTTGATCATGGATGAACTCCTTTCGGGGAATCGTAGCGCCCGGGGCAGGTGGGTCTCAATCGGCGGAAGGCGACCATTGGGGATTGCGGGTTTCGCGGGGCAAATTCGCATCCGCGGGCCTCGCGGACCCCCGGGCCCGATCGCGTTGATCCGCAACCCGAACTCCGCAATCCGCCGTCGCTACCCCGGCCCGCAGCGCGTCGGGGAGATCTCCAGGTCTTCCGGCGTTTCGTTCTGGTCGGTTACGGCCACGCCGTCGGCGACGAGTTGGTCCCAGTGCTTCTCGTTGAAGATGCACCCGGGGTCGCCGGCGTGGAGTTCGCCGAAGTAGGCGTCGGCGCGGGCGCGGCAGCCGCCGCAGTAGGCGCGGAAGGCGCAGACGCGGCAGTGATGGTTCCGGCGATCGCGGTCGTTGAGCACGTCGGTGAAGACGCTGCTGCGGAAGATGTCGATCAGCGGCGCCTCGCGGACGTTGCCCATCACGCGGTGCGGGAGGTAGACGCACGGGGTGACGTTGCCGTCCGGCTCGATGCAGACGTAGGTCCGCCCGGCCCCGCAGACGCCGAGGTACTTGGCGACCACCCGGGCCTTGACGCCCGAGCCGCTGCCGGCGTGCGAGCAGGCGACCCGTCCGGCGTCCAGCGCCGCCCCGGCCAGGCAGACCCGCCCGAGCTGCGGGGCGGTCGAGATCACGCCGATCCCGCCGTCCTGCATCTTCCGGTTGAGCAGCGCCAGGAGCTGCTCGCGCCGGCGCGGGGGAATGTCGCCGCTGACCATTTCGAGCCCCCGTCCGACGGGGATGAAGTTGAAGTGGGCGAAGCACCCGGCCCCGAGGTCCTCGGCGAAGCGGATCATCTCCTCGACCTCGTCGACGTTGCCCTCGTGGACGCACATCGCAATCCCGAGCCGCAGACCCTCCGTGGCGACGACCGCCTCGGCGCCGCGCACGGCGCGGTCCCACATGCCCGGAGCGCCGCGGAAGGCGTCGTGCCGGCCGGGGTCGACCGAATCGAGCGAGATCTCCACGTACCGCAGCCCGGCGTCGCGCAACCGCGCCGCCCGCTCGGGGGTCATCGTGGTGCCGTTGGTGGCGATCGTCAGATGCATGCCGAACCCGCTCGCCCGGCGGAGGACCGGTTCGAGGTGCGGGCTGACCGTCGGTTCCCCGCCGGACAGCGCCAGCATCGGCATGTGCGCCGCGCCCATCTGGTCGACGAGGTCGAGCTTCTCTTCCAGGCTCAGCTCGTTCGACAGCGCCGCGTGGTCGGAGTCCTGGTAGCAGTGGCGGCAGGCGAGGTTGCAGCGGTTGGTGAAGTTCCACACCGCGAACAGCGGGGCGCTGAACCGCTGGGGGACCGTCAGCCCGTGCTCGGCCAGCGAGCGGGCGACGATCACCAGCCCGCGGAGCGTCGGGGCGTGCGAGGCGAGCCGCGCGCGGAAGGTCTCCACCGACGCCTCGCCCCGCATCCGGTCGATGAACTTGTGCAGCGGCCAGTAGAGCAACCGTTGGCGCAGCGGGGCGTCGGGGTCGCCGTAGGCGGCGATGATCCGCTCCAGTGCAGCCCGGCCGTCCGGTCCGACCTTCGCGAGGCGCCCCAGCAGCCTCCGCACCGGGCGCAGCTTCAACCAGCGCTCCAGCGGGTGATGGTAGTCGATCCGCAGCGCCTCGGGCGTGAGGTCGTCGGGCAGGTCCATCGCCTCGTGGGCGTACGCGCCGCTGGTGAGCCGACCGTCGTCCGGGCGGTCCGGGCTCAGCGACCCGGACTCGCGCAGGGCGAACTCGTGGCGGTAGTCCTTCCCCATCCGCGCGGCGGTGGTGTGCTCGCCGGGAGCGGTGTAGGAGGAATCCGCGCCGTGATGGGCCCGCCGGTCGGTCATCCGCCTTCCGTGTCGCTGACGACGTGGATGGTCACGGCCGGGCGAAGGTCCGCCGCACCGTTCCATTCGCCGGTGATCCGGACCGGCTCGGCGACCGGCCAGTTCGGCTCGACGGGGATGCGCATGACATTCGTCCGCGTCTTGCCGGGCCCGAGCGTCCAGGGCTGCATCATCATCGTGGTCACCTGCGGGTAGCGACGGAGTTGCTCCCACCCCACGGCCGTGTCGCGCCAGACCCGCACGTAGGTCAGCGCGCCGGTGTTGGCGGTGATCTCGACGGGCTGCTCGGTCTTGTTCGTGATCGAGAGGACCACCTTGATGTCCTCCCCGGCGAGGACGGTCTGATCGCCGACGGTCATGGTCACCTCGAACTGCTCGGAGGAGACGGTGTCCCTGTTCGGGGCGGGCATGGGTTCGGCGTCGTCGTCGTTCATTCCGTTGCATCCGGCGAGCAGCAGTGCAGCGAGCGAGATTCTCAGCAGGGCTTTCATGGTTGGCTCCCCAACGTCTGGTGTTCGGCGGACTCTCCGGGGTCCGGGGCGTCGGCCTCCGCGGCCGGGCCCTCCCGGAGCTGGGCATAGGCTTCCTCGACGAGCGGGCGGTACTCCGGCCCGCAGTTGTAGGTGCAGAAGGGGAAGACGCCCGCGGGCGTGGAGTAGAGGATCACGCAGCGTTTCACCCGCTCGACGTCGAAGTTGTAGCGGTCCTGGAAGTGCATTCCCGCGCAGAGCAGCGTGCGGTAGGTCTGCTTTTCGCCTTCGCCGCGTCCGAGCGACTTGTCCACGCAGCCCTGGATAGAGCGCATGAACTTCTCGACCGTCAGTCCCTTCGGCGCC
>CAYTQL010000297.1:0-1462 GCA_964439555.1 uncultured Planctomycetaceae bacterium
GCAACGGGTGCAGCAACGGACGCGAGCCGAAGGTTCGCGCGGTCCGGGCGCCCGTGGGCTCGTCCCAGGGGGAAGGTTCCCGCGACCCATCCGAACAGCAGCGCCGCTACCGGTACGCCCTGCGGCAAAGGAGAGCTCCGATGGAACTGAACGCGCTGGTCGTCGATGACTCGGGCATGATGCGGAAGATGGTCATGCGATCGCTCCGCGAGAGCGACCTGGCCGAGTTCATCTTCACCGAGGCGGTCGACGGCGTGGACGCGCTGGAGAAGTTCGACCCCGACCAAACGCAGATCTGCTTCGTGGACTGGAACATGCCGAACATGAGCGGCATCGACTTCATCAAGAAGATCCGGGCCTCCCAGAAGCGCCACGTGCCGGTGGTGATGGTCACCACCGAGAGCACCGTGGAGAAGGTCGAGGAGGCCCTCGACCAGGCGGGCGTCGACAGCTTCATCGTCAAGCCCTTCACCACCGAAGTGCTCCAGAAGAAGCTCGCCCCCCTCTTCGAGAAGATCGCCCAGAGCCAGTCCAAGAAGAAAAAGGGCGGGTTCTTCGGGCGCATCGCGGCCGGGCTGTCCTGAACAACGAAAGGGTGCACTCTTGGCTTCATCGACTGACACCATCCTCGCCAATTCCGATGTGGTCGCCCTCGCCGCCGAGGAGGCCCTCGGCGCGACCTGCGGCATCAAGATGCAGCGATGCGAGGCGCCGGAAACCGGCGACACGCCGCTGATCCTCTCGGTCATCGCCCTGGTCGGCGACATCGAGTGGTCGATCTTCCTCGGGCTGCCCCGACCGGCGGCGACGGGGCTGGTCGGCAAGTTCTTCGGCTTCGAGATTCCCTTCGAGGCGCCCGACATGGGCGACGCGGTGGGCGAGCTGGCGAACATCCTCGGCGGCAAGTGCAAGTCGCTGCTGGACGCCCGCGGGATCAAGGCGGAACTGTCGCTGCCCTCGGTGGTCCGCGCCGAAAACGTGCAGGTGCTCAAGCAGAGCAGCGCCGCCTCGTCGCGGGTCTGCTACCACAGCGACGTCGGAGAGCTCTGGGTGGGCGTAGCCGCCGGACGGTCCACCAGACTGGCGATGTAGCACACCACGGAACCCCTTATCCGAGAAGGGCCCGATCATGGAATCCAGGGACGAACTGCTCACGATCCTCCAGCCGCTCCCCGCGGCCGTAGCGAAACTCAACGACGGCGACGAGTCCGACGTGGTCGCCGCCGGGGCGATCCTCGAACAGGCCTGGCCGACCGCCCAGGAGGACTCCCACCTCACCGTGCTGCTCCAGGTCTCGCTGGACGTGCTCCAGGCGGTTTACCTCGGGCATCTGCCCCGCAACGAAGCGGTCGCCGAACTGACCGACGCCGCCGCCCACGGCTATCGCCTCGCGGGATTCCTCGGCGGCGAGAAGGGCCGCCTCGACGGCGTCCGCGTCCTCGGCGGGCTCGAGCGGATCGAG
>CAYTQL010000297.1:1472-4192 GCA_964439555.1 uncultured Planctomycetaceae bacterium
CGAGGCCGCACTCGAACACGTCCGTAGCGACGGCGAGCATTCCGGGCCCCTCCAACGCGCCATGCGGGCGCTGCGGAACCGCCTCAAGACCGCCGGGGAACCCGACCCCGCGGCGACGCCGACGGCGCCCGCAGACGAGAAACCCCGCCCCGACGCCGACGACACGCCGCCGGAGCCCGCGACCGATGCTCCCGCCGAACCGGCGCAGACCGACGTGTCCCTGGACGTCCTGGCCGGGCGGCTTCTGTCGCTCGACGTCGCCGACGCCGACGCCCTCGGCGAGATCGCCGAGGTGCTGGGCAGTTCCGCGTTCCGCAGGCGTTTCGACGAGGCGGTCGTCACGCTCCTCGACGCGACCGCTGCGGAGGTCGCCGCGGTCGCCTCCGGGGACGCCGACGGCGCCGTGGAGCGTCTGGCCTCGGCCGGTCAGGCGCTGGGGCAGGCCTGCGAACTCCACGAGACGCTCGCGGGCGCGCCGCAAACCGACGCCGAACCCGCCGAAACCCCCGAGCCGGCAACGCCCCCCGCCGCCGAATCGCCGACCGCGCCGGGCAGCGAAACGCGAGCGACCGAATCTCCCGAGCCCGCCACGCTGCCCGAAGACGCCGACGGCGACCTGCTCAAGGAATTCGTCGTCGAGTGCACCGACCACCTCACCGCCGCCGAGGCCGCCCTGCTGGAGCTGGAATCCGCCCCGGAGAACGCCGAAGAGATCAACCGCGTCTTCCGGGCCTTCCACACCATCAAGGGCACCAGCGGCTTTCTCGGGCTCGAGCGCATCCAGAAGCTCGCCCACCTCGCCGAGAACATGCTCGACCGTGGGCGGGACGGGGAGATCCGCATCGTCGGAGGCTACGCCGACCTGGCGCTGCAATCCTGCGACGCCCTGCGGGCGATGATCGAGCCGCTGGTCGAACTCCGCGCGGGCGAGGCGATCCCCGAACCGGCCAACACCGCCGAGCTGCTGGAAACCCTCCGGGACCCCGAAGCCGCCGGCGTCAGCGACGAGCAGGACGCCGCCCCGATGCGCGTCGGCGACATCCTCGTCGGGCAGGGCAAGGCCTCCCGCGAGCAGATCGAACAGGCCGCGGAGACCCAGGACCCCGACGAACGCCTCGGCGAGTCGCTGGTCCGCACCAAGGCCGCCAAGGCCTCCGACGTCGCCGGGGCGCTGCGAACGCAAAAATCCCAGGGCGCCTCGATCTCCGAGGGCTCCATCCGCGTGGGCACCAACCGCCTTGACAACCTCATCAACATGGTCGGCGAGCTGGTCATCGCCCAGTCGATGGTCTCCCAGGACCCCGCCGTCCAGCAGGCGGCGCACACCCGCCTGGCGCGGAGCGTCTCCCACGCGGGCAAGATCGTCCGCGAACTCCAGGACCTGACCATGTCCCTGCGGATGGTCCCGCTCAAGGGGCTCTTCCAGAAGATGGCCCGGCTGGTCCGCGACCTCGCCCGCAAGAGCGGCAAGAAGGTCCGCCTCACCTGCGAAGGCGAGGAGACCGAGATCGACCGCAACATGGTCGAGGTCCTCAAGGACCCCCTGGTCCACATGATCCGCAACGCCTGCGACCACGGCGTCGAGGCGCCCGACGCCCGCGCCGAGGTCGGGAAGGACCCCACCGGAACCGTCTCCCTCCGCGCCTACCACTCCGCCGGGAGCGTCGTCATCGAGGTCACCGACGACGGGAAGGGCCTCGACCGCGAGAAGATCCTCGCCAAGGCGACCGACCGCGGGCTCATCGAGGGCGGACGCGACCTGTCCGACTCCGAAGTCTACAAGCTCATCTGGGAACCGGGCTTCTCCACGGCCGAGCAGGTCACCAACGTCTCCGGGCGCGGCGTGGGCATGGACGTGGTCAAGCGGAACATCGAAAAGCTCCGCGGGCGCATCGACGTCGCCGCTGAGCTCGGCGCGGGGAGCACCTTCACGATGCGGCTGCCCCTGACGATGGCGATCACCGACGCGATGCTGCTGCGGGTCGGGCAGGAACGCTATCTGCTGCCCACCGTGAGCATCGAGCAGAGTTTCCGCCCCGAGCCTGGGGCGATCACCACCGTGACCGGGCGAGGCGAGATAGTCACCCTCCGGGGCGACCTGCTCCCGGTCTTCCGGCTCCACGAGCTCTTCGGCATCGACGACGCCTGCCACGAGGCGGCCGACGCGCTGCTGATCGTCCTCGAGGGCGAAGGACGCCGCTGCGCCCTGATGGTCGACGAGCTGCTCGGACAGCAGCAGGTGGTCATCAAGTCCCTCGGCGAATCGCTCGGACAGGTTCCCGGCGTCGCCGGGGGGGCGATCCTCGGCGACGGGCAGGTCGGGCTCATCCTCGACGCGACCGGGCTGCTCAAGCTCGCCCGCCGCGACAGCGCCGCACCCGCCGCCGCATGAACCCGGCAACGCCATGCAGGGGCAGGCGAGCCGCCGCCGGAGGGCCCCAGCCACGCTGCGTCGGCGATTGCCCTGGACGACGAGCCGAACCTCAGCCAGTTCTAAAGACCCCCTCCCGCTGTGCCGATCTGCACAGCAGAGAATCGGAAAGGACCCGCACATGACCACCGAAGCAACCACCGCTCCGACCGAAGCGACGGCCGAAGCCGCCGACGAGAGCCGCGAGCAGCGCGCCTGGTATCACGAGCGGGGCTGTCGGGTCAGTGAGTTTCCGGTCAACGAGGCGGCGGCGCGCGCCGCGCGCGAGCTTGGTGACGAGGTGGTGCTC
>CAYTQL010000298.1:0-270 GCA_964439555.1 uncultured Planctomycetaceae bacterium
CGACGACGCGTCGTCCGCGGACCTGCTTGGCCTGCTGGATCGGGATGCGCCGCTGCCCCTGGGTAATCAGGATCGCCCCGGCCACCACGAAGATGAAGCTGCCGACGAGGAACAGGAGCTTGATGGGGCCGATCTTGGCCTCGTCCACCTGCGTCAGCGAGGGATCGAGCATCCCGAACAGGTCGTTCAGCGCCCAGGGCAGTCGGGAGACGATGCCGGCCATGATCAGCAGCGAGATGCCGTTGCCGATGCCGTACTCGTCGATCTGCT
>CAYTQL010000298.1:280-4185 GCA_964439555.1 uncultured Planctomycetaceae bacterium
AGACCCCGACCAGGAAGATCAACGGTCCCCGGACTTCCGGATAGATCAGTTCGTTTGCGAACATGTACCTCATCCAGAACACCCCCTGGATGATGCACAGCCCGACGGTGGCGTAGCGCGTGTATTCCTGTATCTTCTTGACCCCCGCCGGGCCTTCCTTCTGGAGCCGCTCCAGGGAGGGGACCACGGTGGTCAGAAGCTGGAAGATAATCGAGGCGGAGATGTAGGGCATGATCCCGAGCCCGAACAGCGTCGCCTGCTGGAGCGAGCCGCCGGTGAACATGCTGTAGTATTCCAGGGCCTCGCCGAAGCCGCCCTCGGCCTGGCGCTGCATGAAGGAGGCGACCTTGCCCTCGTCCAGTCCGGGCAGGGGGACGTGGAAGCCCACGCGGTAGATGCACAGCAGCGCAAGGGTGAAGGCGAGCTTCTGGACCAGTTCGGGGATGGAGAAGATGTTCTCCATGACGCGTCGGATCCCGGAGGCCGCCCACAGCGCGTACCAGTACACGCCGAGGATCACCAGCCCGCCGAGAATCTGCAGCATGGGCGCGACGGCGTCCGCGGCGGCGACCATCGAGTCGGTCAGCGCACCGACGCCGGTGACGATCAGCCACAGGGCGACCGCCGCGATGATTACGCCTACGCCAATTCGAAACGCCTGGAATGCCATCAAGCCGACCCCTGTTGAGGGCTATCGCTGTTCGACGCTCCCGCCGGCCTCGGTGATCTTCTCCGAGGCGGAGGCGGAGAACCTGTCCGCTACGACTGTGAGTTTCTTGCTGAGGGTCCCGTTGCCGAGGATCTTGACGCGCTTCTCGGCGTCGGCGATCAGCCGCGCCTTGTGCAGCGCCTCGGCGTCTACCGACGCCCCGTCCTCGAACGCGTCGTCGAGGGCGGCGACGTTGACGACCTGGAAGTCCTTGCGGAACACGAAGTTGCTGAACCCGCGCTGCGGGATGCGCTGAAGCATGGGGTTCTGCCCGCCTTCGTATCCGAACTTGCGCTTCGCCCCGGCGCGGGAGCCGTAGCCCTTGTGTCCGCGTCCGCAGGTCTTCCCGCGTCCCGAGCCGGCGCCCCGGCCGAGCCGCTTGCGGTTCTTGTTCTTTCCGGCGGCCTGGAGGATTTCGTCGAGCTTCACAGTTCCACTCCTCGCAGCTTGGCGACCTCGTCGCGGGTGCGGAGCGACTTGAGGGCGCTGAAGCCCGCCTTGAGCATGTTCTTGGGGCAGGTGGACCCGTACGCCTTGGTCAGGACGTTTTCGATCCCGGCCAGCTCCAGCAGCGGGCTGAGCTTCTTGCCGGCGATTACGCCGGTGCCCTCGGAGGCGGGGACGAAGACGACCTTCGAGGCGCCGCAGCGTCCGATGATCCCGTGGGGCAGGGTCTTGCCGACGCGCTTGACGTCGATCATGGCTTTCTTGGCCTCGGCGATGCCCTTGGTCACCGCGTCGGGGACCTCGTTGGCCTTGCCGTACCCGAGCCCGACGTGTCCGTCGCGGTCTCCGACGACGACGAGGGCGGCGAAGCTGAACTTCCGCCCGCCCTTGACCACCTTGGAGCAGCGGTAGATCTGCACCACTTTGTCCTCGAGGGGCTTCTCGCCGTCGTATCCCTCGTTGAGGATTGCTTGCCTGTCTTGGGCCACGATTCGCTCCCGTTAAAACTTCAGACCGCTCTGGCGGGCGGCCTCGGCCAGTTCGCGTACACGCCCATGGTAGGGATAGCCGTTGCGGTCGAAGACGACACGTTCGATGCCGGCTTCGACGGCCTGTTGCGCGAGGCTCTCCCCGACGACGCGGGCGGCGCCGCGGTTGCCGCCGCCGCCTTCGAGCTTCTCGCGGACCGGGGGGTCCTGGCTCGAAGCCGCCACGAGCGTCCGCCCGGCGGTGTCGTCGATGATCTGGGCGTAGATATTCTGGTGGCTGCGGAAGACGGTCAGCCGGGGGCGCTCGGGCGTGCCGGTGATGCGCTTGCGGACGCGTCGCTTGCGTCGCTGCCGCCGCATGTTCTTTCTGGCAATCGCCTTCATCGCTTTGCTGCCTCGTTGGGGGCCTTGAAGGATCAGCCGGATCAGCCGCCTGCGCCGGCGAAGGCCTTGCCGACCTTCCGGCGGACGTACTCACCGGCGTAGCGGATGCCCTTGCCCTTGTAGGGCTCCGGCTTGCGGGCCCGGCGGACGCGCGCCGCGAACTCGCCGACGGCCTGCTTGTCGGCGCCGCGGACGAACATCCGGGCCGGGTCGGTGTCCCCGCGGGCCTGGGCGATGGTCACTTCCACCTCCAGCCCCTCGGGCACCTCGAAGACCGCCGGGTGGGACAGTCCGCACTGAATCGACAGCGTCCTGCCCTGCAACTGGATGCCGTAGCCCACGCCATAGACTTCCAGATCTTTCTGGAAGCCCTCGGCACACCCGTGGACCATGTTGGCCACGATGCTCCGGGTCAGCCCGTGGAGCGACCGGGCGAGGCGGGAATCCCCGTCGCGGGCGACGGTCACCTGCTTGGCGCCCTCGTCCATCGACAGGCTCACCTCGGGACGGTGGGTCCAACTGAGCTTGCCCTTCGGGCCCTCGACGCTGACGGTGCGGTCCTGGACGGACACCTTCACGCCGTTGGGCACCGGAATCGGTTTGAGTCCAATACGCGACATTTCCTGCCTCACTAGCAGACGGTGCAGAGGACCTCGCCGCCGACGTTCTGCTCGCGGCACTGGCGATCGCTGAGCACGCCGCGGCTGGTGGAAACCACCGCCACGCCGAGCCCGTCGAGCGGGCGGGGCAGCGACTCGACGCCGCTGTAGACCCGCTGACCGGGCTTGCTCGTCCGGTCGATCGACTGGATGACCATCTCGCCGGCCGGCCCGTACTTCAGGTACACCCGCAGCAGGCCCTGCTTGCCGTCGTCGATGCGCTTGTAGTCCTCGATGTAGCCTTCCTCTTTGAGGACCTTGCAGATGCCCTCGCAGATATTCGACGCCTTGGCGTTGACCGTGGCGTGCTTGCCGACCAGCGCGTTGCGGACGCGGGTCAGCAAATCAGCAATCGGATCCGACAGACTCATCCCTGCGCTCCTTCTTACCAGCTTGCTTTCCTGAGGCCGGGAATCTTCCCTTCGTTCGCCAACTTCCGGAGGCAGATGCGGCAGATCTTGAACTTCCGGTAGACCGACCGCGGCCGCCCGCAGAGCTGACAGCGTCGCACGGTCCGCGTGCTGAACTTCGGAGGCCGATTCGCCTTGGCAATGTGTGCCTTGGTCGCCATGAAACCCTCTAGTCCGTTCTGAACGGCATGCCCATCTGCCCGAGCAGCTCCCGCGCCTCTTCGTCGTTCTGCGCGGTGGTCTGGAAGGTGATGTTCATGCCTTGAATGAATGAAATAGAGTCCGGGTCGATCTCCGGAAAGACCGACTGCTCCACCAGACCCATGCTGTAGTTGCCCCGCCCGTCGAAGCCGTTGGGCGAGAGACCGCGGAAGTCGCGCACGCGGGGAATCGCCATGGCGACCAGCCGGTCCATGAACTCGTACATCTTCTGACGCCGGAGGGTCACCTTCAGCCCGATGGGCATCCCCGCGCGGAGCGTGAAGTTGCTGATCGACTTGCGGGCCCGGGTGATCACCGGCTTCTGCCCGGCGATCAGGGCGAGCTGCTTCTGGGCCTCTTCCATGCGCGCCTTCTCCTTGGACGCCTCGCCCATGCCCATGGAGAGGACGATCTTCTGAAGCCGCGGGATCGCCATCGGGTTGGTGTACCCGAAGCGCTCCTTCAACGCCGGCGCCACCTGTTGCTGATATCGTTCCTGAATTCGGGGAACCATGGTCACTGCCCTGCCCTAGCTGCGGCTCTTGCGGATGACGCCGAGGGCCTCGCCGGACTTCTTGGCGAACCGCTCCTTCGTGCCGTCCTCGTT
>CAYTQL010000299.1:0-4182 GCA_964439555.1 uncultured Planctomycetaceae bacterium
GGTCGGGCTGACCTTCGCCCGCGGGCTGCGGCACATTCTGCGCCACGACCCGGACACGGTGATGATCGGCGAGATCCGCGACCTCGAGACGGCCGAGGCGGCCGTGCAGGCGGCGCTGACCGGTCACCTCGTGCTCAGCACGCTGCACACCAACGACGCCTGCTCGGCGGCGACGCGCCTGCTGGACATGGGCGTCGAGCCGTTCCTGGTCAGTTCCACCATGGAGGCGGCGATGGCCCAGCGCCTGGTGCGGACGATCTGCCCGCACTGTCGCGCGGAGTACTTTCCCGACCCGGAGCAGTTGCCCGAGGACTTCGCCTACGACGGGCGACCGCTGTTCCGCGGGGCGGGCTGCCGCCACTGCCGCGGGACCGGCTACCACGGGCGGACCGGGCTCTTCGAGCAGATGGTCAGCACCGACGCGGTCCGGGACGCGATCATGGACCGCGCCCCGGCCAGCCGGCTGATTTCCGAGGCCCGCGACGCCGGCATGCGGATGCTGCGCGAGGACGGCTGGGAGAAGGTCCTCGCCGGAAAGACCACGCCGGAAGAAGTGATTCGATCGACGAAAGGATAGCGGCAGGAGCCAGGGCTCGCCGCGTTTCCGGGCTGCTGATTTGGCGCCCCCGGCGGCCGTCTCACGATGAGCAACTTCGAATACACAGCCCGAAACGCCCGCGGCCAGGAGGTCTCGGGCGTGATGCAGGCGGAGACCGAATCCGCGGTCATCGCGTCGCTCTCGGAGCGGCAGCTCTTCCCGGTGCGCGTTTGGCAGCAGGCGACCGCCCGGGCCGAGAGCGGCCGAAGGCGGGTCCGCTCGCGGGACCTCGGCGTGATGTACGGGCAGCTCGCCGATCTGCTCAACTCCGGCGTCCCGATGCTCCGGGCGCTGGAGACGCTGGGCAACGCCGCCCGCAACGAGACGCTCGGGCGGGCGCTGCTGGAGGTCCGCACGGCGATCGCCGAGGGCGAGTCCTTCGCCGACGCCCTGGCCGCCCATCCGCGGGTCTTCCCGCCGCTGCACGCCGCGATGGCGCGCGCCGGCGAGCAGGGCGGCTTCCTCGAGAGCGTCCTGGCGAACCTCGCGGAGTTCCTCGACCGGCAGGACGAACTGGCCAGCAAGGTCACCGGGTCGCTGATCTACCCGATCGTGCTGACGGTGGTGGGCATCGTGGCGGTGGGGGTGATCCTGCTGGGCATCGTCCCGAAGTTCCGCCCGATGTTCGAGGGCATGCCGCTGCCCGCTCCCACGCAGTTGCTCTTCGCGGTCAGCGGGGGGCTGACGGTCCACTGGCCGATGCTGATCCTCGGCGCGCTGGTGGTGGCGGGCGCGGCGATCGCCGCGGCGCGGAGCCCCGGCGGCAAGCGGCTCTTCGCATCGCTGAAGCGGCGGATTCCCGTTTTCGGCGGCGCGTTGAAGATGGTCGCCCTGTCGCGTTTCTGCCGGACCTTCGGAACGCTGCTGCACAACGGCGTGCCGATGCTCCAGTCCCTGGCGATCAGCAAGGAGGCGATCGGCGATCCGCTCCTGACCGAGCACGTCGAGCAGGCGGCCGAGAGCGTCAAACAGGGCGATACGCTCTCCGAGCCCCTCGCCCGCAGCGACGTGTTCCCCCCGGAGATCATGGAAATGATCGCCGTGGCCGAGCAGTCCAACCAGCTCGAGAAGGTCCTGCTTCAGATCGCCGAGACCGTCGAGCGGCGGACCAGCCGGAAGGTGGACCAGGCGGTGCGGTTGATCGAGCCGCTCGTTCTGTTGATGATAGCGATCGTGATCGCGTTCGTGGCCTACGGGCTGCTCTACCCGATCTTCACCATGGCCCAGCGCATCGGGCAGTAGGGCTGATACAGAAACCATGAGTAACTATCGAAGGAGTCGATGCATGACGAGTCGAACGCACAGGACCCGGCGGGGCTTCACCCTCATCGAGGTTTTGCTGGTGATCGTGATTCTCGGCCTGCTGGCCGGCGTGGGCATCATGGCCTTCAGCGGCATCGGAGAAGGCGCCAAGGTCGACACCACCAAGCTGAAGATCGACGAGGTCGAGGGCGCCATCGAGCTGTACAAGACGAACATCGGGCACCTGCCGACCGAGGAAGAGGGCGGACTGACCGCCCTCCGCGAAGAGCCCACCTTCGAGGACGAGAAGCTCGCCGAGAAGTGGCGCGGTCCCTACCTCAAGGAAGAGCCGACCGACGCCTGGGGCAACGAGCTGAACTACCGCGTCGAGACGGTCGAGTCCGAGAGCGGCTCGCGCGAGGTCGCACGCATCTGGTCCAGCGGGCCCGACGGACAGAGCGAGACCGAAGATGACATCAAGAACTGGTCCGACGAGGCCGCAGCCGACATGTAACCGGCGCCCGCGACGCCGACGCCGCGCCTTCACCCTGCTGGAGGTCGTGCTGGTTCTGGCGCTGCTGGCGGGCATCTCGGGGTTGGTGGTCCTGCAGCTCGACGCGCTGCGCGGACAGGAAGATCTCCGCACCGGCGCGCGGAACTTCGCCTCCGGGCTGGAGATGGCCCGGGCGGAAGCGGCCGCGACGGGGCGGCGCGTGCGGATCGCCTTCGACCCGGACACCGCCGAGCCGCAGGTGCTCTGGGAACTCGAGCCGCTGACGGCCGCGCAGGAATTCGTCCCGCACGAGACCTCCCTTTGGCGCGACCGCCTGCACGACGGGCGCTGCCGGGTGATCCGCTCCGAGCTCACCGGCGACGGCGCGGAGGCCTGGCGCACCGTTCCCGCGGCCGGGGGGACCGACGGGCCGGAGCTGGCGGCGATCACCTTCCGCCCGGACGGATCGAGCGACTCGGCCGAGGTCGAGCTGGCCCCGCTCGACGAAGAGGACACCCGCACCGCCGTGGTCAGCCTCGACGGGCTCAACGCCCGGGTTTCCACGCGCATCCTCACTAGCATCGAACGGGAAGAACGCTGACGTGGCGGGGGCGTCTCGCCCTCGTCCGAACTGACGCTCGAGCGCCGACCGCGACCAGGTCCGACCACGGGCCTCGGCGCGGATCGCGCGGCGCTTGTCATGCTTTTCAGGAGCCCGCTTCAGCGGGCTGCCCGGAGACCGGATGAGTTCCAACGCCTCCACAACCCGGCGTCGCGGGGCGGTCCTGATGGAAGTGATCGTCGCGGTGGCGCTGTTTGCCGCGGCGGGCGGGGTGATCCTCGGATCGCTGAACGGCGCGATCCGCGCCACCCGGCGGATGCGCATCGAGGGACAGGCAGTCGACCTGGCCGTCACCGTCCTCTCCGAACTCCGGGCGGGCCTGCGCGAGGTGACCGACGAAGGCCCGGACGCTTTCCAGGACGACGAGGGCGCGGAGGACGAGGCCCTGGCCGACTGGTCCTGGGAGATCGTCACCGAGCAGGTCGAGCAGTCCTACGACGGTCCCGCGATGCTCCGGGTCGAGGTTGTCATCCGCCACGCCCCGAGCGGGTACACCCATCGCCTGACGCACCTGATGCCCGATTCCGACGAACCCGACCCCTACGCACCATGACCCGCCGCCCGCACAACCCGCAGGCTTTCACGCTCCTGGAGACAATCCTGGCGCTGGCGCTGATGCTCGCGCTGGTCGGGAGCGTTTTGGGGTTCTATCGCTACGCCGGTCGGGTGCGGGAGAACCTCTTCGAGGACGTCGACGTCATCGCCGCCGAACGCCAGGTGATGGAGCGGATGACCGCCGAGCTGCGCAGCGCGATGGTCTACCCCTTCATTCAGGAGGGGCTGCGGGGGGATGAGCAGTCGATGCGGTTCATCACCGCCGCCTTGCCCGGCCCGGCCGCGTGGGCCGCCCCCGAGGGCACGGACTCGCCCCCGCCGGCCGAGCACGACCTGCGCTGGGTGGACTACTCGTTGCGCATCGTCGAGGACGAGTACGGCGAGCCCTACGTCGCCGGGCTTCAACGTGACGAGCAGCGGATTCTCCTGGCCGAGGACGTCGAGCAGGAGCAGCAGGAGCCCACGGCCGTGGTGCTCAGCGGACGCATTCGCTTCCTGCGCCTCGAATACCACGACGGCGGGCAGTGGCTGCCGACCTGGTCCCGACCCGAACTGCCCCGCGCGGTGCGCATCACGCTGGGCGAGGCGCCGCTGGAGGAGGGCTTCGAACCGAGCGAATACGGTTGACTAAAGAACAATTGCTCGAACTTGCGTTATGCTGTAATAGATGCG
>CAYTQL010000300.1:0-4164 GCA_964439555.1 uncultured Planctomycetaceae bacterium
GCGCCGAGAAGCTGGAGCTTCCGACCCGCGACCGCCCCACCGTTCGGGCCGAGGCGGCCGAGATCGACCGCCGGCTGAAGGAACACCAGCAGCGACTTCGCGAGCTGGCGACGCTGATTCCCGACATCGAATCCGACTACGAGACCCTCGCCTACCGCGCCGAGCACACCGCGGCCTCGCGGGGCGGGCTCGACGCCGGCGAACTGTTCGCCGTCCAGGGCTGGGTCCCCCGCGAAGAAGCCGACCGCCTTGCCGACCGCCTTGCCGACCACGGCGTGGGCGCGGCCGCTGAGACGATGGACCCGGCGGAGAACGAGCAACCGCCGACGCTGATCCGCTACCCGCGCTGGGTGCGTCCGATCAAATCCTTGTTCGACATGCTGGGCACGAACCCGGGCTACCGCGAGTTCGACCCCTCGGCGTTTTTCATGCTGGCGATGCCGGTGTTCACGGCGATGCTCGTCGGGGATGCCGGGTACGGGCTGATTTTCGCGATCCTCGGGCTGGCGTTCTACGGCAAGATCGCCCGGGCGGGCGCGAAGCTCGCCGGGCAGCTCGTGATCGTTTTCGGCGTCGCGACGCTGGTCTGGGGTGTGCTGACGGGCAACGCGTTCGGGGTCAGCCCGGAGAACCTCGTCGACGCCGGCGGGGTCTGGGCCTCCCTCGGCCGCGCCTGGTGGGACGGCCCGGCCGTGCTGTTCCGCGACTCGGAAAACGCCGAGGCCGGACGCAACCTCGTGATGCAGATCGCCTTCATCATCGGCTGCGTGCACCTGGTCTCCGCCCACGCGCGCCAGGCGCTGAAATACCTCCCGGACCAGCGCGGCATCGCGGAACTCGGCTGGATCGGCTTCATCATCGGCATGTTCACGCTGGTGTGGCTGATGTTCTTCCGGGAGAGCCCGCTGGTTCCGCCGATGGCGACGCTGTGGATCCTCGTGGGCAGCTTCGCGCTGATCGTGCTGTTCTCGAACCCCTCGTCCAACCCGCTCAAGCGGGTGGGCTTCGGGCTGCTGGGCAACCTCATGGGCATCCCCGGCGCCTTCGGCGACATGCTCAGCTACATCCGCCTGATGGCGGTGGGCCTGGCGAGCTACTACATCGCCAGCGCCTTCAACATGCTCAGCATGCAGCTCTACGAAGCGTCAAAGCTGGCGCTGCCCGCGACGATCCTGGTGCTGCTGTTCGCGCACGGACTGAACATCGGACTGTGCCTCGTGGCCGTCTTCGCCCACGGGGTGCGCCTGAACATGCTGGAATTTTCGACCAACGCGGGCGTGGAGTGGAACGGTTACCCCTACGCCCCCTTCGCGACAAAAACCTCAGCACAAGAAGGAGAAGGCTGATATGGAATGGTTGGGTCAGATCGGATTCGCCCTGCCGCTGGGCCTCGGGGCCGTCGGAAGCGCCCTGGGAATCGGAGCGGCCGGACGCGCCGCCGCCGGCGCCTGGGCACGCGAGGCCAAGGCCGGCGAACAGATGAACTTCAAGTACATCGTCCTGCTGGGCATGCCGCTGAGCCAGACGATCTACGGACTGCTGGTCTCGCTGCTGGTGATCCTCCCGGCCCTGGCCGAGGGCGACTACGTAGCCGCGAACGGCGGGGCCCTGTTCGTGATCGGCCTGGCCGCCGGGCTCGGCGAGCTGTTCAGCGCCTGGATGCAGGGACAGATCGGCGCCGCCGGCGTCCGCGCGATGACCGAGGCCGAAGGCAAACCCTTCGCCAACACGATCATCGCCATGGGCATCGCCGAGACCGTGGGCATCTTCGCCTTCGTCTTCATGTTCATGCTCATGCCGGGCGCCTGACCCGCCTCCGGCGGGTACGCCTCAGCGCAGAATCTCGCGACGCGTCCGTCTCCGCGGCGGGCGCGTCGTGTTGCGCGCGGACGCCCGGGGGGGCTGCGCTGGACCGGAAGCGGCGCAAAGCCGCGCGCCCGACAGACGCCGCTTGCTAAAATACGACGAAGGAAAGGCCCTGCGAATGATCGGCATCTCGAAACTCTACTGCGGCACGGTCGAGCCCTCGGACGCCCTCCGCTACGGACGCAAGTCCGGCAAGCTGCCGTCGCATCTGCTCCAGTTCTCGGCCGACAAGAAGCCCGTGGTCGTCTGGAACTGCACCAGGCGGTGTAACCTCGCCTGCGCCCACTGCTACTCCGCCAGCACCTGCGCGCCCGCCCCGGACGAGTTGACCACGCACGAGGCCGAGACGCTGATCGACGATCTCGCCGGCTTCGGCGTCCCGGTGCTGCTGTTCTCCGGCGGCGAGCCGCTGCTGCGGGGGGATTTGCTGGAACTGATCGACCGGGCCCGCGCCGCCGGGCTGCGGGCGGTGGTCAGCACCAACGGGACGCTGATCGACGAGTCGCTCGCCGGGCGACTCGGTGAAGCGGGGCTCAGCTACGTGGGCGTCTCGCTGGACGGGCTCGGCGAGGTCAACGACGCCTTCCGCGGCGTCGACGGCGCATTCGACCGCGCGCTGGACGGGATTCGCGCCTGCCGCGCCGCCGGGGTCAAGGTCGGGCTCCGCCTGACGATGAACCGCCGGAACGTCGACCAGATCGATGGAATTTTCGATCTCCTCGTGCGCGAGCAGATCCCGCGCGTCTGCTTCTATCACCTCGCTTACACCGGTCGGGGAGACGAAATCCGCGCCGAGACGCTCTCCGGCGCCCGGACTCGGGCCGCGCTGGACCGGATCATCGACCGGACCGCCGAGTTGCACGACGCGGGCAACCCCGTGGAGGTGCTCACCGTGGACAACCACGCCGACGGACCCTACGTCTACCTCCGCCTGCTCAGGGAGGACCCCGACCGCGCCGCCCGGTGCCTGGAACTGATGCAGATGAACGCCGGCAACTCCAGCGGGCTGGGCATCGGGTGCGTCAGTTGGAACGGCGACGTGCACCCGGACCAGTTCTGGCGATCCCAGGTGCTCGGGAACATCCGGCAGCGCCCTTTCAGCGCGATCTGGTCCGACCCCGACCAGCCGCTGCTGCGCAGGCTGCGGGACCGCAAGGCCTACCTGACCGGCCGGTGCCGCCGGTGCCGCTGGCTGGACGTGTGCAACGGCAACCTCCGCGCCCGTGCCGAGGCCGCCGCCGGCGAGCCCTGGGCCCCCGACCCGGGCTGCTACCTCAGCGACGAGGAGATCGCGCTGGCCGGCGACGCCGCCGCGCAGTGACCGCCATGACCGACCCAACGCGACAACCCGAACTCCACCTCGCCGCCCCGCCGCTGCGCCTGCTGTTCTGGGAGTCCACCGCGCGGTGCAACCTCGCCTGCGTGCACTGCCGCCGCCTCGACGTCGCCGAGGAGGCGGCAAAGGAGGACCTGACCACCGACGAGGCGCGCTCGCTGATCGACTCGGCCGCGGCGCTGGGGCGCCCGATCTTCGTCTTCTCCGGCGGCGAGCCGCTCATGCGGACCGACTGGGAAGAGCTCGCCGACTACGCCGCAAGCCGCGAACTGCCGACCGCCCTGGCGACCAACGCCACCGCCGTCGACGGTCCGCTGGCCGAGCGGATCGCCCGCGCGGGCTTCCAAAGGGTCTCGGTGAGCCTCGACGGCGCAGACGCCAGAACGCACGACGCCTTCCGCAAGCTCGACGGCGCCTTCGACGCCGCCCTCCGCGGCATCGCCGAACTCAACCACGCCGGGGCCCCCGTGCAGATCAACAGCACCGTCGCCGCCCACAATGTGGACCAGCTTCCCGAACTCTACGCCCTGGCCCGCTCGGTCGAGGCGGTCGCGCTGCACCTGTTCCTGCTCGTCCCGGTCGGCTGCGGGGCCGAGATCGGCGAGAGCCACCAGCTTGACCCGGAGGTCTACGAAGGGGTGCTGGAGTGGATTTGCGACCGGCAGCAGGACGACGAACCGCTGGAGATCAAGGCCACCTGCGCCCCCCACTACCAGCGCGTCGCCGCCCGGCGCGGGCTGCCCACCTCCGGGCGGGGGTGCCTCTGCGGCATCTCCGTGGTCTTCGTCTCCCACCGCGGAGACATCTTCCCCTGCGGGTATCTGCCCGTCCGCTGCGGAAACGTCCGCCAGACGCCGCTGGAGGAAGCGTGGGAGCAGTCGAAGGTCTTTGAGAAGCTCCGGAACCCCGGCCTCCTCGAAGGCGCCTGCGGCGCCTGTGGATACCGGACCGTCTGCGGCGGC
>CAYTQL010000301.1:0-4164 GCA_964439555.1 uncultured Planctomycetaceae bacterium
CGGGCCCTGAGCTCGCCGATGAGAGCGCGGAGCTCCTCGGGGTCCGGCTCGTCCAGTCGCCACGACCGCGGCGGGCGGGGCCCGGCGTCCACCTTCCGCGGGACGTTCAGCGGCGCGGGAACCAGCGTCGCCACCGGCGAGCCCGGCGGCAGCCCGGCCGCGGGGGGAACGATCAGCAACCGCCCGCCGCCGCGGACCCACCGGGCGATCGCCCGGGCCTGCCCGACCCTTAGCTTCGCCGGGTCCACCTCGCTGAGGATCAGTACGTCCAGCGCCTCGTAGCCCGTCCAGTCCCACGGAGCGAGGTAGACCGGCTTGCGGGCCACCCGCACCCGCCCGACGCCGTCCGCCCGAAGGCGGACCAGGTGATCCGTCAGTTCGTTCAGCCCGAACGCCGGGCGCCCAAGCACGCCGATGAGCAGTTCGCTCGTTCCCGCCGGAGCGTATCCGTCAGGCGCGTACTGCTTGAAGCGCCGGGTCCAGAGCGTTCCGTGCTCCCCGGTCCGGATACGCACGGTGCATTCGTCGGCCTCGCGGACGAGGCGGATGTTCAGGGGCACGTACAGCGTCTTGTTCGGCGTGATCGCCATGCGATGCACGACGGTCATCTCCGTCAGGGCGTCGGCGCGGGCGGTGACTTCGATGACGGCCTTGAGGGGACGCTTGTAGGTGGACCGCAGCGTCAGGTCCAGCGGCGTCCAGTGCAGCGGGCGGTAGACGCCGTCCCACCCGAAGCGGGCCCGGACCGTGAGCTCTTCCTTCTCCTCGATGCCCTGCTGCCCCGCGCCCGTCAGCGTCAGCGCAGCGACAAGCACCGCCGGGAGCCAACGCCGAACTGGACCGCGAGTTGAGAGCATGTTCCCCGTCCCGGACCTCAGCCGATCACGCGTGCCCGCCGAGTATACACCCACCATTCCAGGCAGACCACCGCCAGCGCCGCCAGGGCCAGGTACCCCCAGAGCTCCAGGTTGTCCGGAGCGTCGATATCCCTGACGGCGGCGACCGTCCGACCGGTGAACTCCAGGCGATCGCGGGCGGGGAGGCGGCTTTCGCCGGCGTTGAGCAGGTTCACCGGCCAGATCTGCTGCGGCCCGCCGGCCCGGACGGCGTAGAGTCCCACGCGGCGGGTTTCGGCGAAGCGGATTTCCCCGTCCGGCCCGACGGCGACGCGGCGGGAGCGTCCGGAAGGCAGGAGCACGCGGGCGTCGTCGGCCCCGCCGCCGACGGCGGTGACGATCGGCTCCCCGACGCGCAGCGCTTTGACATCGCCGGTCCCGTCCTCCCCCGACCCAAGATAGGACACCGCGTTGTACATGAAGATCGGGAACCCCGCGCGGAACGGCCAGTTGCTCTCCAGCGGGTCGATGCCCACCAGCAGGAAGCGCTTGCCTCCGCCCTCGGTGCGGTGGAGCACGATGCCCGCACCGCGGTCGAACTCCATCAGCGTTTGCGCCTCGCGCGGGGGCTTCATCAGCCAGGGCTTGCGGACCAGCACGTCGGCAAGCTGCGCATGCTGGCCCACCGGGTGGGTCGCCCGCCAGTCCACCGGGCACAGCGCCCCGGAGGCCCGCTCGGCCGCAACGCCCGCCCCGCTCGGCGGAGGCCCGAACGCCAGGTACCGCCCCGGGGGCAGCGCGTCGGGCAGGGCGGGCCCAGCCGTGGGGTCCAGGACGATCACGTCGTAGGGGCGCAGCTCGGCAAGGCGGTCGACCTCGGCGGCGAACTCGCCCGGCGCGATGCGCTTCAGCGACGCCAGCGGACAGGACCGCAGCGCCGAGGCGACGGCCGCGTCGCGATCCCCCACCAGCAGCACGTCCAGTCGCCGCGGCGCCGGCAGCAGCGCCGCCGCCTGGTCGTCCGCGCTGAGCAGGTCGCCGCCCGCGTGGCGGACGCCGACCAGCGCAGCACTGGGGTGGTCGAACTCGAAGCTCACCGACAGCTCCCCCGCCCGCAGCGAGCCGTCCTCGGCGTGCGACGCGGCCGGGAGCTTCACCCGCCGGATCGAGCGGAGGTCGCCGTCGATCCGCAGCTCGACGTCCACGCTTCGCGCGGACGTGCCGTAGTTCGCCAGCGTGGTAAAGACCTCCACCTGCTCGGGCTCCTTGTAGCTGCGTCGGACGCCGAGGCTCACGAACGCCGCGTTGTCCGCCCCCTCCCCCTCGTCGGGCGTTCCCACCCGGTGGTAGCGCAGCTCGCCGGGCCGCAGGCTCACCGAGCGGAGGTCCGCAATGCCTCCGTCACTGAGCAGTTCCAGCCGCGCCGCCGCGCCGGGCGTTTCGCCGGGCGGGCGGGCGTACGCCCTGGCCACCCGCAGGGCCTCGCCGATCCGCGTGCCCCCGTCCGTCGGCTCGACGGCGTCGATCGCCGCAATCAGGCGGGACTTGTCCGACGTGAACGCCGCCGCCACGCTCGGGCGGTCGTTGAAGGTCAGCACCATCGCCTCATCGGCCGGGTCGCTGAGCCCGAAGGTCCTCCGTTCGCGGAGCGAGGCGACCAGCGACCGCGCCTTGCGCTTGGCCGCCGCGAGGCGCGTCCCGTCGGCGTCCGCGGCGTTCATGCTGGCGGAGGTGTCGATAAGGATCACATACCGCCGCCCCTGACCGCGGACCATCGAGAGCACCGGGCGGGCCAATGCCGCCAGCACCGCCGCCAACGCCAGCAACTGGAGCAACAGCAAAAGGTTGCGGTGAATCCGCCGGAACGGGGCGTTTACCTGGAGGTCCTGTACCGCGCGGCGCCACAGCAGCGTCGAGCTGACCGCCACATCCCGCCGCCGAAGCTTCAGGAAATACAGCAGCACCAGAGGCGGGACCGTAACCGCCGCGGCGATCCAGGCTGTCATCGGGCTCAGGAAATCCATGGCGTTGTTCCGTTCGGGCTCATCCCAGCAGGCCGCGGCGTCGCAGTTGCCTCAGCACGAGCTTCTCGACCGGCTCGTCGGAGCGGGTCCGCAGGCACACCGCCCCGCGGCGGGTGCAGAACCGCTCCAGCTCCGCGCACCACTCGGCCAGGTTGCGGCGGTAGAGGCGCATCAGTTCGGCGTTGAGGGTGATCTCCGTCCGCTCGCCGTCCTCGACGTCGAGGAGGCGGAGGTCCCCTTCCAGCGGCGGGTCGATCTCCTGCGGGCTGAGCACCTGGAGGGCGTAGAGGTCGAACCCGCGTCCGATCAGCGCCCGCAGGCCCTCGGCGTAGCCCTCCTTGTACAGGAAGTCGCTGATGACAATCGCCACTCCCGGCGGTCCGGAGGCGGCGGCGTGGCGGCAGGTCTTCGTGAAATTCGACGCCCCGTCCGGGGCGACCTCGCCGAGCAACTTGACCATGCGCTGTACGCGCGAGCGTCCGCGGAGCTCGGCGGCCCGCGCGACCGGCCCGTCGGCGTAGGCGGTGAGCGTCGCCCGGTTGTTGTTGACCAGCGCCACGTAGCCCAGCGCGGCCGCGAGCTGCTTCATCAGGCGAATCTTCGGCGGGTCCCCAAACCCGCTGGAGGCGCTGACGTCGAGCATGACGTGCACCGTCAGGTCCAGATCCTCCAGGAAGAGCTTGCAGAAGAGCCGGTCGAGCCGGGCGTAGATGTTCCAGTCGATGAAGCGCAGATCGTCCCCCGCCACGTACGGGCGGTGCTCGGCGAATTCGACGCTTTGCCCGCGCCGCTTCGAGCGCCGCTCGCCCTGGAGTTTCCCCTGGAGCATCTTGCGGCTGATCACGTCCAGCGCGTCCAACCGCCGCATGAGCTCGGGAGGCAGGATGTCCGTCAGCGTGGTGGTCATCGCATCCTCGAGCGCACGGCGTCCGCCGCGGATTGCGTCGCTCTCCGGAGCTCGGCTCTGCCCTGCGCTTCGCTCATCGTTTCTCCTTCAATGCGGTCGGGGTCCTGTCGAGGATTTCGGCCAGGACGGCGTCGGGGCGGACGCCCTCGGCCTGGGCTTCGAAGTTCAGCAGGATGCGGTGCCGCAGGGCGGGCCGACACACGTCCGCCACGTCGCGGTAGCTGACGTGGTACCGCCCCTCGAGCATCGCCCGGACCTTCCCGCCGAGCACCAGCGCCTGGACCGCCCGCGGCGAGGCGCCCCAGCGGACAAAGCGGTCGGTCACCTCCGCGGCCAGTTCGCCCTCCGGGTGCGTCGCGAGCACGAGACGGACCGCGTAGTCCTTCACCTGCTCGGC
>CAYTQL010000302.1:0-4160 GCA_964439555.1 uncultured Planctomycetaceae bacterium
CTCCAGCCCGCCGAGCTGCACCCGCACGTTACGGAGGTCCAGGCGTTCGCGGAGCGAGGTCCGCACCGCCTCGGGCTGCTCCATGATCTCCTTGAGCATGAAGTGGTCGTACCCGCCCATGGCGATCTCCTCGAGCGACCACTCGATCTGGGAGACCTCCTTGGTGACCGGGACATTGTCGATGGTCATCGTCCGCATGCCCTCGGACGTGATCACCGCCACCTCGTTGTCGTTGAGGTACACCACGTTGGCGGTATGCTCCAGGATCGCCGAGGCGTCCGAGGCGACCACGTACTCGTCCGAGCCGACCCCGACGATCAGCGGGCTGCCCTTGCGGGCGACGACGAGTTTCCCGGGCTCCTCGACGCACATGACCGCGATCCCGTAGGTCCCCGAGACCTCGCGCAGCGCCCCGAGCACGGCGTCTTCGAGCGTCTCGGCCCCGTCGTCGTAGAGTTCGCCGATCAGGTGAGCGAGGACCTCCGTGTCGGTCTCGGAGCGGAAATGGTGGTCCTTGTTCTCCAGGAACCGCCGGAGGGTGGCGTAGTTCTCGATGATCCCGTTGTGGACCAGCGCGATCTTGCCCGTCTCGTCGCAGTGCGGGTGGGCGTTGACCTCGTTGGGCTGCCCGTGGGTCGCCCAACGGGTATGGGCGATCCCGAAGCTCCCGTCGCGGATGTCCGGGTCGCCGGCGATCTGCCCCTCGAGTTGCATGATCCGCCCGGCACTCTTGCAGGTGCACAGACGTCCGTCATGGTAGACGCACACCCCGGCCGAGTCGTACCCCCGGTATTCGAGGCGCTTGAGACCCTCGATCAGGACGCGACCGGCGTTCTTCTGACCGATGTAACCGACGATTCCGCACATGCGCTGACTCCCATCCAGCTCGGACGTGTCCGCAAAACGGACCGGGCGCAAACGCCCCGGCCCCGCAACCCGTATCGTCCGGAAAACGAGCGTACTTCGGGATTATACGGGATCGGGGCCCGCGCGGGTCGCCCGAATCACGGAACGTAGTGAAGTGCCCGCCCGTCTTTGCCGATAGCCGGGCAGAATCGTAAGTTCTCCGGCGATTGGAGGACGCACCGTGGATTACCGCATCCGATATCGAATCGCGGGCGAAAGCGCCGAGCGCGAGGCCGTCGTCAACGCCGGCTCGCCCAGCGAGGCGCTGGTCCGCTTCCGCCACCGCCTCGCCGGCGGCGGCGAAGGACACGAGGTGCTCAGTATCAGTCCCGAGCCGGTCTTCGGCTCCCTGGCGTGGTGACCCGTCCCGGACGGGACGTCTCGCAGCGCCCGCCCCGCCTCACGCCTCCGGTGCGCAGTGCGACGACCCGCGATTCCGGGCTCAGGCTTCCGCCTCCGACCGTGGTCCGCCGCTACTGGAGGTAATCGAGGATTCCTTCGGCGATCCCCTGCGCCAGCCGGCGCCGGTGGGCGTTGGCGCCCAGTTGCCTCGCCTCGCCGGGATTCGTCAGGAAGCCCATCTCCACCAGCACGGCCGGGACGGTCGCCTTCCGCAGGACGCGCAGCCCGCGAGTGTCCTTGCGGATGCCGCGGCTCGTGGCGCCCGAGGAGGACAGCCCGCTGATAATCGCCTTGGCGGCCCGGCGGTCGCGGGAATCCGGGGTGCGGGGGATGAGGATGTGGTAGCCCTTGACGCTGGGAGTTCCGCAGGCGTCGGCGTGGATGCTCACGAACAGGTCGGCGTCATTCGTGTTGCGGACCTCCACGCGCTTGTCGAGGTCCACGTACACGTCGCGCGCCCGGGTGAGCACCACCTCCACCCCCTTGGCCGTGAGCAGGCGGGCGACCTGCAACGTCACCGCGAGGGTCACGTCCTTCTCACAGAGCTTCGCCCCGTCAACCTTCACGCAGCCCAAGGCGCCCGGGTCGCGCCCACCGTGCCCGGCGTCGAGGACGACGGTCCCGGAGAGCTTGGGCTTCGGCTTCGGGCGGGGGCGCTTCGTGCGGCGCGTGGGGTAGTCCGAGACGCGCGGGCGGGACGGGCGCAGGCTCGAGTGAATCGTGGCGGCCAGCGACTCGGTCACCGCGAGCCGCCCGCCGTTGCCCACGACTCCGTCGGAGGCGACCTCCCGCCCGTTGACGTAGGCCCCCGTCGCCGGCGTCCCGAAGAGCATCACCATGTTCGACGGATTGCGCAGCGTGGCCGAGGAATGCCCGACGTCCACCACCCGGAGGTTGAGGCGCGTGGCAAAATCGTTGAGCGTCAACACCCGCGGACCGCCGATGGTTCCGCCCGGGCCGAACCCGGGACTCTCGCATCCCCCGAGCAGAAGGATCGAGACCGCCAGCGACGTGAGGTGAATCGTGAAAGTCGTCAGTCGCATCCGTGCGCTGCCTTTCGGAGTTCGTGAACCGCCTGCCCCGCAGGGCGGGGCGCTCGTTCGCGTTCGAGCAACACCTGCCCGCCCTGCCGTTGGGCCCAGTAAACCAGTTTGCAGGCGAGCCGGTCAACCCGTTTTCAGTCCGCGACGATCCCATAGATCAACAGCGCCAGCCAGATCCCCAGCAGCGCCAGCAGCGTCAGGCACCCGGCGCGGCGGGCGCGGGGGGAGAGCTTCCGAAGACGCAACGGCGGCGAGGCGACGGATTCGTCGGGCTCCGGCGGCGGCGGGCAGACGGGAGCGGCCGCGTCATCGGGCTCGCAGTCCTCGTCGGGCTCCGGCATCTCGGATTTGTCGGGCGTATCGTTCATTCGCCGAGCTCGAAGCGGTCGTACGCGTCGAACGTCTCTGCGAAATCATAGACGTTGTAGAAGTCCTCGAGGGAGTCCTCGGGCGTCTTCTTCATGAAATCGTGCTCGATGAGCAGGTAGACCATGTGTCCGAAATCGAGCGTGGACCGGACGTTCCAGCGGCGCAGCACCGCCCCGGCGAGCAGGCCCCAGCGTTCGACGGCCACGTCGCGGATGCCCTCGCAGAGCTCCTTGCCGCTGACATGCCGCGGGCCCTCGGGCGTCGCCTCTTCCCCGTGGACGCGCTGCACCGCCCGCTGGAGCCCCTCGTTGAGCAGGGCGAAGGCCTGCGGCGGGTATCGTCCGTCTTCGAGAATGACCTCTTCCATACTCTTGTCCGGCATGGGGTTCATACACAGTGTTCGGATCCCGGCCGGCGGGCCGACCGGCGACGTTGTCGTTCTCCGCGTTCCTGCGTCACGGCGCCTCTCGCCTGGGCGCTATTCTTTCCGCGGGAAAAGCGGACCGGTCTTGTCGGTCTTCGTTCCGCTCGGCAGCACGCCCCAGGCGCCGCGCTCGGCCAGGGCCAAGCCCGGGTAGGACCAGCCCAACTGCTGCAATCCGCGCGGGGCGACCGACGGCATGATCGGCTCGAGGTGGACCAGGATGATCCGCACCGCTTCGGCGCAGGTGTAGAGGATCGTCCCCAGCCGCTCGCGCCGGTCCGGGTCCTTGGCGAGCTTGAACGGCTCGGTCTCGTCGATGTATCGGTTCGTGGCGGTGGTCAGGGCCACGATCTTCTCGATGTACTGGTAGAAGGCGCAGTCGGCGAGAATCGCCTCGGCGTTTTCGTGCAGGTCCGCCGCGGCCGCGGTGACCGGGGCCTCGGCGTCGGTGGCGTCAGCGGGTTCGGGCACGACGCCGTCGAAGTACCGCCCGATCATGTTCAGCGTGCGGTTGAGCAGGTTGCCCACGCCGTTGGCGAGCTCGACGTTGTAGGTCTGCTTGAGCAGCTCCTGCGAGAAGTTCCCGTCGGCGCCGAAGGGGGTCGCCCGCAGCAGGTAGTAGCGGATGTAGTCGACGGAGTATTCCTCGCAGAGCCCGTCGATGACCTCGCGCGAGATGAAGTTGCCCAGCGACTTGGACATCTTCCTGCCCTCGCTCATCCACCAGCCGTGGGCGAAGACCGTCCGCGGGAGCGGCAGATCCAGCGCCATCAGAATGCAGGGCCAGTAGACGGCGTGGAACCAGAGAATGTCCTTGCCGATCAGGTGCACGTTCGCCGGCCAGTAGCGCGAGAGGTCCTCGACGCCGTCGTCGATGTCCGGGATGCCCAAAGCGGTGACGTAATTGCTCAGGGCGTCCACCCAGACGTAGACCACGTGCGCCGGGTCGTTGGGCATCTCCACGCCCCAGGGCAGCTTGCACTTGTGCCGCGAGATGCACAGATCCTCCACGCCGA
>CAYTQL010000303.1:0-4156 GCA_964439555.1 uncultured Planctomycetaceae bacterium
GTGGACGGCAAGTGGGTCAACGCCCTGGCGAGGGCCCGGAAGTTCAACACCTCGATCCACCTGATCGAGGAGTCGGACGTCGTGGTGGACGTCGAGAACAAGACCGTCAAGGGCACGATCAAGGCGTGGATCACGCCGGATACGTGGGCGCCGAGGGACGGCCAGTCGTTCTACATTGTCGCCGAGATCGACGGGAAGCTGGACCTCCAGGACGACGGGGCGATCTACGTCGGCGGGCAGACCTTCACCCGGGGCCCGGAGAGGGCGACCGCGCGCACCGGACGCCCCTTATCCTCCCTCGGGGGTTCTGCGTGAGAGACGCGCCAACCGGGGCTCGTGCCGGGCAGCCCCCGGGCCAGGTCATCGAGCCTTCCGGGGGGCGCGGCGGCTCACCCGTCCGTCGCCTCATCCTCGGCCCCGTCTGCGATAAAACCGCAGGGGGTCTTCATGCGTCCAACGGGGCGGAACGAATACCATGCATGCGAAGGGAGACTCCTATGCGAAAGTACACATGGCTGACCGTCGCCGTCCTGCTGGGCGTTGCGCTGCTCGCAGGGGGGCTCCGGGCGGTGGACAAGACCGAGCCGTTCGAGCCTACGCCCGAACAGCTCCGGGCGATGCAGAAGGTCGCCGGCGGGAACAACGCCTTCGCCTTCGACCTCTACGCCCACCTCGCCAAGAAGGACGGGAATCTCTTCTTCAGCCCCTACAGCATCGAGTCCGCCCTGGCGATGACCTATGCCGGCGCCCGCGGCCGCACGGCCGAGCAGATGGAGGACGTGCTGCGCCTGCCGTGGTCGCAGGATAAGCTTCACCCGGCGTTCGCGGACCTCACCAAACTGTTCAACCGCCCGCCGGAAGACCGCAAGGGCAAGCCGGTCTACCAACTCACCGTCGCCAACGCACTGTGGGGGCAGAAGGGCTTCCCCTTCCGGAAGGAGTACATCGCGCTGGTCAAGAAGCACTACGGTGCGGGGCTCAGCACCCTGGACTTCGTCCGGAAGCCCGCGAAGTCGTGCAGCACGATCAACAAGTGGGTCGAGAAGCAGACGAAGGATAAGATCAAGGACCTGATCCCCCGCGGGGCAATCCACAAGCTGACCCGGCTGATCCTCACCAACGCCGTCTACTTCAAGAGCGGCTGGGTCGAGGAGTTCGACGAGAAGAACACCAAGGACCGGCCCTTCACCACCGCGGCCGGCAAGAAAGTCACCGTCCCGCTGATGCACCAGGAGCACCGGTTCATGTACGCGGAGACCGACGAGCTTCAGGTGGTTCTCCTCCCGTACGACTCACACGAGCTGAGCATGGTCGTCCTGCTGCCGCGCAAGGCGGACGGGCTCCCGGCCGTGATGGAGGACCTCGACGCCGACGCGATGAACAAGCTCACCAGCGGCGTGCGGAACGAGCTGGTGCAACTCTACCTGCCGAAGTTCAAGTTCACCGCGCAGTTCCGGCTCGGCGAGACGCTCCAGAAGATGGGCATGACCGACGCCTTCGGCCCGAAGGCGGACTTCGGCGGCATGACCACAGCCGAGAAACTGGCGATCTCCGAAGTCATCCACAAGGCGTTCGTGGCCGTGGACGAGAAGGGCACCGAAGCCGCGGCCGCGACGGCCGTGATGATGGTCGGCACGGCGATGCCGCCCCAGCCGCCGAAGCCGAAGGTCTTCCGCGCCGATCATCCCTTTGTCTTCGCGATCCGGCACAACCGCACCAACGCGATCCTCTTCATGGGCCGCGTGACGAACCCGAAGTAGATGCGCTGCGGCGGGTGTGCCGCAGAGAGAGCGGAAAGCCGTCCGTTCAGAAGGCGTTTTCGACGTGCCGGGCCTCGGGCTTCGCGCCGGGGCGGATGACGACGGAGACGATGTCGAAGCGGAGGTCCGCGTCGCCGAGATCGCGGCGGGCGGTGTAGTGCTCGGCCGCCCGCTGGACGCGGCGGCGTTTGTCGGCGTCCACGGCCGCGTCGGGGTCGGTCCAGGCGTCGGAGGTGCGCGTTTTGACTTCCACGAAGACGACGGTCTCGTGGGCGGCGCGGCGGTCGAGGCAGATCAGGTCGATCTCGCCCCCGCCGCCGCGGTAGTTGGTCGCCAGCGTCTTGAGCCCCCGCGCAGAAAGAAGCCGGCGGGCGATTTTCTCGCCGCGCCGGCCCAGTGCGTGGTCTGCGTTGTCCTGCCCGCGACGGCGAAGCCAGTCTCGCAGGCGTCCCACGGGCTATTCCTTCGCGGGTTCCTGTGCTTCGTCGGTGCGGACCTCCTCGACGAGGCTTCCCTCGGGCGGCGCCTCGGCGCCTTGGGCGGGTGCGGTTCCGGCTCCGGGCCTGGCGGCGGTGGGGCGGCGTCGGATCTCTTTAAGGCGCGTCGCCTTGCCGATCCGCTTGCGGAGGTAGTAGAGCTTCGCGCGGCGGGTCTTGCCGGAGCGGACCACCTGCACCTCGGCCAGGCGGGGGCTGTGAATGGGGAAGACCCGCTCGACGCCCTCGTTGTTGACGATGCGGCGGACGGTGAAGGTCTCCCGCACGTCGGAGCCCTTGCGGGCGATGACCGTCCCGATGAACGGCTGAAGACGCTCCTTGTCGCCCTCGATGATCCGATAGAGCACGCGGACGGTGTCGCCCACGCGGAACTCGGGGACCTGCTGCTTCATGCTGCCGGCGGTGGCCTTGGCGATCAGTTCCTGACTCACGGTGCGTCTCCTCGCTCGTTGCCGGGCGGGCCCCGGCGGTTACTCGTTCGCGTGTCGCTGCCTGTACTGTTCCCACAGGTCCGGGCGGCGCTGCATCGTGCGTAGCGCCGCCTGCTCCTGGCGCCACGCGGCGATCCGTGCGTGGTCGCCGCTGAGGAGCACCTCCGGGACGCCCATGCCCCGGAACTCCCGCGGGCGGGTGTATTGCGGATATTCCAGCAGGCCCATGGAGAAGGAATCCTCCCGGGCCGATGCGTCCTTCCCGAGCGCCCCGGGCTGAAGTCGGACGATCGCATCGATCAACGCCATCGCCGCCAGTTCTCCGCCCGAGAGGACGAAGTCGCCCAGGGAAATCTCCTCATCCGCCAGTCCGACGCGGATACGCTCGTCGAATCCTTCGTAATGTCCGGCCAGGAGGATCAGCCGCTCCTCGCGGGCGAGCTGCTCGACCTTGTCCTGTTTCAGCGGGCGTCCCTGCGGACTCAGCAGGACGACCATGCCCGGTCGCGTGTCCGCCGCCCGCACGTGCTCGACGGCGTCGAAGACGGGCTGGCACATCAGCACCATCCCGGCCCCGCCGCCGAAGGGGGCGTCGTCCACCTTCCCGTAGCGGTCCGGGGCGAAGTCGCGGATGTCGGTCCGCTCGACATTCACCAAGCCCCGTTCGATCGCACGCCCGACGATGCTCGTCGAGAGGAACCCGTCGAAGAGGTCCACGAAGAGCGTCAGGATGTCGATGCGCGGGACCACGGCCGCGGAACGCGGGCTACGCGCCGGCTTCCTCGGCGGGGGGCTCTTCGCCCGGGGCGTCGCCGCCCGTCTCGGCGGGCTTGGGCTCGCTCGCCGATGTCGTCGCGGTCGGGCTCGACGCCGGGGGCGCCGTTGCCGCGGGGACCGGCTTGGGCTCGCGGGCGTTGGGCCCGATCCCGTTGTTCTCGAGCAGGCTGGCGACGGTCTCGCTGGGGATGGCCCCGACCTCGAGCCAGTGCTCGATGCGTTCCTTGTCCAGCGAGCAGCGCTGCGCCGGATCGGTCGCCTTCGGGTCGTACCAGCCGAGCTGTTCGATCACGCGCCCGTCGCGGGGGTTGCGCGACTCGATGGCGTTGAGGCGGAAGAACGCCCTGTGCCGCCGGCCCATTCGCTTCAGTCTTAGCTTCACTGACACTTGTCCACTCTCCGTACTCGGGCGACGCGGCGGAAAGCTCGGCGCGCGACGCCGGAAGTCTATCGTCTTCGGCGTACGTTGTGCGAATCGCACATTCTAACTAACCGCCACGCCGCTGCAAGTCCTTTTTGCGCCGAACCGCAACCGGGGTGCGCGTCCGTATTGTGGCATGCCCATCTTGACCATGCGTCCCAAGGCCGTCTCGGTCGTGGGGCACGGGCAGGATGCCCGTGCCCCACGTATGGGCGAGACGCCCATGCCACGAATTTGTCGCGCGCCCCGCAATCGCCGGCGCATCTTGCC
>CAYTQL010000304.1:0-4124 GCA_964439555.1 uncultured Planctomycetaceae bacterium
GAGGAGACCTTCGCCGAGCGGGCCCTGCGGCTGAAGGAACAGGGGACCGCGGGCGTGATCGTCCCCGGTGAGAGCTACGGGCAGGGCAGCTCGCGCGAGCACGCCGCGCTGTGCCCGATGTACCTCGGGGTGCGGGTGGTCATCGCCAAGGCGATCGAGCGACTGCACCAGGCGAACCTGGTGAACTTCGGCATCCTTCCGCTCCAGTTCACCGACACGGACGACTACGACGCCATCGAACCGGGCGAGTCACTGCGGATCGACGATCTCCGCGAGGCGATCCGCTCCGCCGAGCAGGTGACCGTCGAGAGCCCGGAGACCGGACGCCGGTACCTCTGCGAGGTGGTGCTCTCGCGGCGGCAGCGTAAGATACTCCTGGTCGGTGGGCTGCTGGGCTTCACGCGGCAGGAGGCCGGGCAGGCGTGAGCGACCGCCGGGCGAACGTGGCCGTCTTCGGCGCCAGCGACCCCCGGCCGGGGTCGGCGTCCTACGAACTGGCGCGGCGCGTGGGCGCGGTACTCGCCGAGCAGGGCCGCACCGTGGTCAACGGCGGATACGGCGGCGTGATGGAGGCCGCCTCTCGCGGCGCCCGCGACGCCGGCGGACGCTCGATCGGCGTGACGTGCAACATCTGGCAGCGCAAGGCGAACGCGTTCCTCGACGAGATCGCGCCCACCGACAGCCTGCCCGCCCGGGTGGCGAAGTTGCTGGAACTCGCCGGCGGCGGGTTCGTGGTCATGCCCGGGGCCACCGGGACGCTGAGCGAACTGGCGCAGGTCTGGGAACTCAAGCGCCTCGGCGAGTTGAACGAACGCCCCCTGGTGTGCGTCGGAGACTTCTGGACGCCGCTGGTGGAGATGATGGCCCGCGCCCGGGCGGCCACGCGGAACTGCGTGGGGGTGGTGGACGACGCCGAGGGCCTGCGGACGCACTTCCCGCGGCAGGGGCACTGAGGAGAACGACCGGCATGAAATGGGCTGCGACGACGGTTCTGACGCTGAGTTGCCTGTTGACCGCCTGTGACGAGGCCCTGGTCAGCTACGGGCGGAGAACGCCCCCCGAGGCTCCGCGCGAACGCGAGCCCGACCGGGATGGGATGACCGTTGCGACCCAGCCGACAACCGCCCCGACGCCCCGTCCGGAGCTGCCGAGCTTCGGGGACCTGCTGCTCGATCACCCCCCCGTCCCCGTTACCGACCCCCGCGACGGCGGCCGGGGCGAGAAACCGGACCCCTCCATGGTGCATCTCGACCGGACGATGATCCTCCGCCGTCCGGCGACGCTCTCCCGCGACGGGGACACCGGCTGGTGGATGCTGGACTTCGCCGCCTCCGGGGACGATTCGACGCCCCCGGACCACCGCGCCCTGCCCGGGAGCATGCTGGAGCAGATGATCGCCCTGCGGAAGGAGACGCCGGAGGGAACCTTCGTGGTCACCGGGGAGACGACGGTCTATCACAACGTTCCGTACCTGCTGATCCGCAGCGCCGCCATGCCGGTCGAGCGGCCGACGCCGAGGACCCGACCGGCCTCGCCGCAGCCGCAGACCCGCCCGCGCACCCGACCGGCGACCGCGCCGTCCGGGGACGCATCCTCCGAGGACATCCTCGAGCAACTGCTCAAGGACAAGCCGGTCCGCCCGATTCTCACGCGCACCGCAACGGCCCCGGCGACCCGCCCGGCCGTCGGGCCGACGCTCAAGCCCATCGTCCTGGAGCGACGCCGCGGGCTGATCTCCGATCGTCTCGTCCGCATCATCCCGGAGCAGGATACCGGCTGGCAGATCGCCGCGTTCATCGGCGACAACACCCTCCGCGAGCCGCCCCTGCGCATCCTGCCCAGCACGGCGCTGTGGTTCGCCGAGGGGAAGGTTTCGCCCGCCAATCGCTTCCGCGTCTCCGGCGAGGTGACGCAGTTTCGCGGACGGCGGTACCTCTTTCCCCGCAAGATCATCCACGAGCGGGACATGGGGCAGTTCCCCGAGTAGCCCACGGCATTGCACCCGCGCGGGCGCAGCGGGAGAATCAGGGGCATGATCGAGCTCATCCGCATCTGGCCGGTCGCTGCGCTGCCGGCGGTGCTGGGCGTGGCGCTGTGGGCGCTGCTGCGCCCGACGCGCCGGGTGGTGCGGGTCTCTACGTTGCGGTTCTGGGCCGAGGCGATCGAGGGCGTCGAGGCGTCGCGCCGGCGCCGGGCCCGACGGGTGACCGCGGGGTGGGTATGCCTGCTGCTGGCGAGCCTGCTGCTGATCGCCGCCGCGTGCGGGCCGCGCATCCGCGGACGACGACCTGCCCGGCGGGTCCGCCTGGAAGTGCTCCCCTCGGGCGAACTTGCCGGGGAGGGCATGCAGCGGCTCCGCGCGGCCGGGCGGGCCTTGCTGGAGCGGCTGGAGGAGGACGACCGCGTGGAGTGGGTCCTGCCCGTCGAAGCGCACACCGCCCCCGAGTTTCTGACCCCCGCCGACGCCGTCCGCCGCCTGGAGGCGCTGGCTCCTTTTCCCTGCTCGGCCGATTCCCTGCACTTCCCTCCCGCGGCGGAGACGTGGACGGCCCGCCTGAGCCCGGCCGGCGGCGATCGACAAGACAGCCCGCTCCACACGCTTGAGATCGCCCCGTCGCTGGCGGCGAGCTACATCACGGCCGCGGGGGTCGAGCCGGTAGGGCAGGGGCGCGTCGAACTGTTCGCTTCCGTTGCAGGAGACGCCCGCGAACTGGAGATCACCCCGGTGGACCTTGCGCCCGACGGGCCTGCGCCGGGGCAGCCGGTGCGGGTCGAGTTGCCGGAGCGCACCGCCCGCCGGGCCGCCGCGGTCGAGCTGCCCGACGCCGACGGGTACGCCCTCGCCCTGCCCGGAACTGACGGGCCTTGGACGCGGGCGTATCTCGCCCGGCGGGAGCGGGTCGTCGCGGCCGTGGCGATCGTCGGGCGGGACCACCCGCTGCTGCGGCGGTTCGTGGACGTCCACCCGGGGCTGGGTGTGGCGGAGGAGACCGCCAACGCCGACCTGGTTTTCGCCAACCGGGCGGACGCCCCGCCGGAGACGCCGGCGGTGCTGATCGACCCGCCGAAGCCGCCGCCCGGTTTCCGGCCGACCGACGAGCCGGTCGGTCCGCTCACGCTCGCCGAAGCGGACGTCGCGGCCGATCATCGGCTCCTGGCGGGGCTGGACCCGGCGGGGATGGCGATCCGCCGTGTCCGCCCGTGGGTCCGCCCGGACGCGACGTCGCTGGAGACCGTCATCGGTCTGGGGGGCGATGCGCTGGTGCTCCACGATCCCGCGGCGGATCGCCTGTACATCGCGTTCGAGCTTTCGGCCGGAAATACGAACTTCGCGCTCAGCGAGGCGTTCGTGGTGTTCCTCGCCAACGCCGTGGACCTGCTGCTCCCCGACGCCCCCCGCGCCGCGGACTACGTCGCGTCCGCCCCCGCATCGGTTCGGATTCCCCCGGGGTGGAGCTCTATCATTCCCCCGGATGCCCCGCGGACGCCGCTTGGGCGCCCGGGGCTCTATGCGAACGCCGGCGAGCTGCTGGCGGTGTCGCCTCGCCCGCCGCGGACCGGACGCCCGCGCCGCCCGGCGGTGGAGCTCGCCCGCGAGCTTGCGCTGCCCGCGCCGCGCCCGCGGAGCAGTCCGACGCCGCTGGGCCCGTGGCTGATCGCCGTGTCCGGGGCGCTGATGGTCGCCGGATGGGTCCTGCGACTCCGATAGAACGTCGAGACGGGAACGACCGATGACCGAAAAGGAAAAAGACCGCGAAGCGATGCTCTACGAGCCGACGGAGGCGGAGAATGTCCGCTGCCGCCTCTGCGGGCACGAGTGCACCATCGCTGCCGGGGGGTGGGGGCGCTGCCGCGTGCGGCAGAACGTCGGCGGGGAGCTGCTCAGCCGCAACTACGACCGCCTGGTCGCCCTGAACGTGGACCCGATCGAGAAGAAGCCGCTCTTCCATTTTCTGCCGGGGACGCGCAGCCTCTCGGTCGCCGCGCCGGGGTGCAACTTCCAATGCGAGTTCTGTCAGAACTGGCAGATATCCCAGAGCCCGCGCGACGGCCGGGGCATTGACGGCCAGGCCGTCTCGCCCGAGCAGATCGTCTCCGGTGCGAAGAACCACGATTGCAGCTCG
>CAYTQL010000305.1:0-4112 GCA_964439555.1 uncultured Planctomycetaceae bacterium
GCGTTGATGTTGACCCGGCGGATCTCGCCGCGCCCGACCTTCACGTCGTAGACCCGGCGGACCGTCTCGGCGATGAACCCGGCGTCGTAGTCGGGATGCTCGCCGAAGACCAGGATCAGCCGCTTGTGCCCCTTGTTCTCCAGGGCGGTCACCTGCCCGAGGACCTCCTCGGGCGCCAGCGTCCGGCGGATGGCGTCCGGGTTCGAACGCCGGAAGCCGCAGTAGAGGCAGTCGTTGACGCAGGCGTTGCCGATGTACAGCGGGGCGAACAGGACGATCCGATTGCCGTAGACCGTCCGCTTCAGCGTCCGGGCGGCTTCGAAGATTTCCTCGATCAGCTCCGGCTCGTCCGCCGCGAGCAGCGCGGCGGTCTCCTCCAGGCTCAGCGCCTGCTTGTCCAGGCTCTTGGCGACGAGGTCGCGGACCTCCTGCGCCTCCGGCGTCGGCCGGGCGACCAGGGCGTCCAGGCGGTCATCGTCGATGAAATCAGCCGCGTCATCGGTCAGGTCCATCGGGCAAAGCGACATGTCTGTCTTTCGGGCTGGGGTCTGCTTGCGGTGCGTCGTCTCGGTCCTGCGGGAAGCGATCGGGGCGCTCGGAGATCTCTACCGGTTCATTCTACCTCGCACGTTGCAGGTTCGGCGAATCCCCCCGGCCTGTGCCGACGGTCCGGCCGATCGATTCGATGCGGCGGCGCATGCAGCCGCGGCAGTGGGCGGCGGTTTCGCTCAGGCAGGCCTTGGAGGGATAGATCGTGTACTTGCTGCGGTACGCCGGCGGGGTGAGGTTGGGCATGACCACGTTGGCGCCCCGTTGGAGCCCCCGCTCGCGCCCCGAGGTCTTGTTCACGGTCGCCAGGGCGGTCGTGGAGGGGATGTTCGTCCGCGGGCAGACCAGGCGGGCCAGGGCGAGGGTCTTGTACGTGGTCAGCTCGTCGTTGGGCGCCTGCTCCGCCCCGGCCGGCCGGGGATCGCGCCCCAGCGGCGTGTCCGGATCGGGCAGGTACGGGCCCAGACCGATCATGTCCAGGTCCAGCGCAGCGAAGCGTTCCACGTCGGCCGCGAGCATCTCCCAGGTCTGCCCGGGAATGCCGACCATCACGCCCGAGCCGACCTCGTAGCCCAGCGCGCGGAGGGTCGCCAGGGCGGCGAAGCGCCCGGCGCCGCCGTCGGAGCGGTCCGGGTGGATGCGGTCGAACAGCGTCGGGTCCGAGGTCTCGAAGCGGAGGAGGTAGCGGTCGGCGCCGGCGGCTTTCCACTCGCTCAGCTCATCGGGGGTCCGTTCGCCGAGCGAGAGGGTGATCGCCAGCTCCGCGGTCTCGGGGGTCGTCCGGATGCCGTCGATGATCGCGCGGACGTACTCGCGCCGCACGGCCGGGCCCTCGCCCGCCTGGACGACGACGGTCCCGTACCCGAATTCCGCGGCCTGGGCGGCGCAGGCGAGCACGTCGGCGACGGGCATGGTGTACCGTTCGACCTCGGCGCCCGCGCGAATGCCGCAGTAGGCGCAGCGGCGGGCGCAGCGATTGGAAATCTCGATCAGTCCGCGCAGGTGCACCTCGTCGCCGACCTGCTCCCGGCGCACCGCGTCCGCCCGGGCCCAGAGCGACTCGAGCTCGGTCGGGTCCTCGCATCGCAGCCAGCGGACTCTCTGGTCGTGGGTCATGGGGAAGCGTCCCGGGCGGGGGCGCGGAGGTCGGGGCTCGCCGCGGTCAACTCTGCTGTCCCGCCGTTTCCTGTGTTTCGGCGTCGCCGCGGGCGTCGTGGTTGAGCGTAACGGTGAAGGTGCTTCCGACGTCGGGGGTGGAATCGACGTGGACCGCGCCGCCGTACATGGCGGTAAGCTTCTTGACGATCGAGAGGCCCAGCCCGCTGCCGACCGTTCCGCGGGTCTTGGCGTTCTTGATCCGCACGAAGTCGTTGAACAGCTTGTCCGATTCCTCCTCGGTCATCCCGATGCCGGTGTCGCTGACGGTGACGACCGCCTGCCCGTCTTTTCGGGCGAGCGTCACCTCCACGCGCCCGCCGTCGCGATTGTACTTCACCGCGTTGGAGACGAGGTTGTTGAAGATGATTTCCATTTCGCCGCGGTCGGCTTCGATCTCGACGGGGCCTTCGGCGTCCAGTTGAACGGTGATGTCCCGTTCGTCGGCCGCGGGAGCGACCGTTTCGATCGACGCCTCCGCCGGCCGGCGCAGGTCGATCGTCTCCAGCGTGCGCTTCTTCCGCCCGGACTCGATCCGGGTCAGATCGAGCAGGTCCAGGATGAGCTTGCGCATCTGCTCGGTGCGGACCATCGACCGCTCGATCATGTGATCGTAGGAGGCGAGGTCTTCCCCGGCCGCCCGGTCGCGGATGATGCCCAGGTAGCCCTCGATCGCCGCCAGCGGGGCCTTGAGCTCGTGGGCGACGACCGAGATGAACTCGAAGCGGACGCGGCGGCGTTCCTCGGCCAACTCGCGGGCTTTGCGGGCGTGGATGACGCCTTCGGCCGCCTTGCGAACGGTGCTCTTGAGCTCCGCGGGCGTGAAGGGCTTGGCGAGGAAATCGTGCGCCCCGCGTTTGATCGCCGTCACGGCCGTGTCGAGCGAGGCGTAGGCGGTCATCATGATGGTGAGGAATTTCTCGGCCGGCTCGCCGACCTGCTCGAGCAGCTCCAGCCCGTTCATTCCAGGCAGCTTGTAGTCCAGCAGCATCAGGTCCGGCGGCGCGGCGCGGATGACCTCCAGCGCATCCTCGGCGGCGCCGGCTTCCTCTACGGTGAACCCGGCTTCCTCGCCCAGTTCGGGCATCGGCAGGCGGTAGCGCTCCAGCGTGCGTTTCATGCCGAGGCGCATGCCCGGCTCGTCGTCAACTACCAGTACGCGCAGTGTCGCCATTGGCCTTGGCCTTCAGCAGCCGGGTCATCTCGGCGTCGAGCTGCTCGAACCGGATCGGCTTGGCGAGCATCGCATCGGCCATCACCCAGCTTCGTTCCTCGTCGGTCGCTGCGTCGAACTCCAGCCCGGTCTCGCTGGTCACGCCGGTGACGATGATCACCGGGGTTTGGGGGCAGCAGCGTTTCACGTGGTAGCACAGGGCGAACCCGCCGTCCATGTGCTCCATCATCAGATCGATGATGGCGATGTCCGGGCAGGTTTCCTTGAGGGCCTCCTCGGCCGCGGCCTGCCCGTCGGCGGTGAGGACGGTGTGCCCGGCGCCCTCGAGGCGGATGCGGAGCTGCTCGAGGAAGTCCGGGTCGTCGTCCACCAGCAGAATCGTGTGCGTATCGCTCATAGTCATTCCGTCGCGTTCCTGGTTCTGAATTGTCACCACAGGGCTCAGAGACCGCCGGGATCGGAGCCGCCGGACCCCCGCCCCGGGTCCGTGTCGCTTCGTCCGCCTCGGAGTCCGCTGTGCGTCCAGGGTGAGGAGTCGCTGTCGTTTTGCGGGCCTGCGGGTTTCTGCGGTTGGGTGCTCGCCTCGTCGGGTCGGCGTTTCAGCGTGATGGTGAAGGTCGTCCCGGTCGGGCCCTGCTCCGGGTCGGCGTTGGACTCGACGGTGATGTCGCCCCGGTGCATCTTCACGATTCCGTAGCTCACCGACAGCCCCAGCCCGGTGCCCTTGCCGATCTGCTTGGTGGTGAAGAAGGGCTCGAAGATCTTGTTGAGGTTCTCCGGGGGGATGCCCACGCCGCTGTCGGCGACGCTGAGCTGCACCCGTTCGCCGAGGTCGCGCGTGTGGAGGGTCACCTTCCCGCCCTCGGGCATGGCGCCGAAGGCGTTGGAGATCAGGTTGGTGACCACCTGGATCATCTGGTCGCGGTCCATCTCGGCGGTGAGGTCCTCGGCCTCGTGGGTCACGTCGACCTCGACGTTGTCCGGGCGGGGGACCGTTATCAGGGAGCGGTCCACGAGTTCGCGGAGGTCGGTCGGCTCGAGGGAGACCTTGTTCTGCCGGGCGAAATCCAGCAACCCGGCGACGATCTTCTTGCACCGGTCCGCCTCGCGGGTGATCGTCTCGAGGTCCTCGCGGAGCTTGGGGTCTCCCCCGGCTTCCTCGAGCAGCAGGTGGGCGAACATCAGCACCACGCCGAGGGGGGTGTTCACCTCGTGGGCGATTCCCGCGGCGAGC
>CAYTQL010000306.1:0-4108 GCA_964439555.1 uncultured Planctomycetaceae bacterium
CCACCGGTCACCCGGCCGAGCGGAGCGCCTCGGCGAACAGGAGCGAGTTCTCCGGCGAGACGGCGCCGTCGCCCATCGTGTGCCACAGGAAGCACGGCGGGGTCTCGCCGGTCACCCGGCGCTCGGGCGATACGACCGCGATGCGCGACGGGTCGGGCTCCGGACCGATGAGTTTCTCCCGGGAGCCGAGGTGGCAGTGCGGGCCGTCCATGGCAATCACGGGGTAGCACAGGACGCCGAAGTCCGGGCGCAGCGGGATGTCCGCCTCGTAGTCGCCCCAGCTCGTCAGCGCGTGGGCGGCCAGGTGTCCCCCGGCCGAGGAGCCCATCACGCCGAGGCGGTGCGGGTCCACGCCCAGCTCGTCGGCGCGCCGGCGGATCGTCTCGACGGCGGCCAGGGCGTCTTCGAGCATCTGGGGGTGGCGGTCGGTCTGGTCGCCGACGCGATAGGCGACGACGAAGCAGGCGAAGCCCTCGCCGGCGAACCGCTGGGCATACCCCGCCCCTTCGTGTTCGGCCCGGTTGGCGTAGCCGCCGCCGGAAGATGATCAATGCGGGCGCCAAGCCGGGACGGCTCGCGGGGAACCGGCATTCGGCGACGGGCGCGGGGTCGGTGCTTCCGCGCCGGAGGCTGCATGTCAGTGTCTGCATCGGCGTCCTCGGCAAAGCGTCCGATGATACCGGCGCTTCGGGCAGGCGCGAAGACGGGCATTTGTGCGGTTCAGTCGGTTTCGGGCTGTCGCACATCGCCTGGCTTCGGACCATCCAGGAGCGGATCGAGTACAAGGGCATGAAGAACGTGGAGGTGAACTTCCCGGTCATCAGCGACCTGAAGATGGAGGTCTCCAAGGCCTTCGGCATGCTCCAGCCCGAGGCGTCGACGCCCCAGGCGGTTCGGGGCGTGTTCACCATCGACCCCGAGGCGACGGTCCGCGCGATTCTCTTCTACCCCATGGAGAACGGGCGGAACACGCAGGAGAGCAAGCGCCTGCTCACGGCGATGCAGTACTCGGACGCCCACCAGGTCGCCACGCCGGCCAACTGGGAGCCCGGCGAGGACGCCATCGTTCCGCCCCCGCATTCGACCACCGCGGCCCGGGAGCGGGTGGACTCGGCCGGGGAGGGCTACCGCTGCCTCGACTGGTTCCTCTGCCTCAAGCCCACGAAGTGACCCGACCGCGTCGCCGGCGGCGCGGGGATCGGGATCAGCTCTCGCCGCCGGCGGCGTCGATCGCGGATCGGACGACCTCGAGCAACTCGTCGATGTCGAAGGGCTTCTGGAGGAAGGCGAACGCGCCCTCCGCCTCGCCGGCGCCCGCCTGGTTTTCGGCGTAGCCGCTGATGACGATCACCGGCAGGTCGGCCCGGAGGTTGTGGATCGTCTCCGGGACCGTCCGCCCGCCCAGGCGCAGCATCGTCGAGTCCAGCAGGACCGCGCCGAAGCGCCCGGGCTCTTCGCCCAGGCGGTCCACCGCCGCCTGGATTCCCTCGGCCTCGACGACTCCGATGTCGTGGCGCTGGAGCATCGCCCGGGCGACGCGGCGGACGTCCGGGTCGTCATCCACCAGCAGCACCGACCGGCCGGGGGGCGCTTCGCCCGGCGCCTGCGCCGCCCCCGCCGACGATGCGGGCTCCCGGTCGGTCGCCTCGGGCTGTTTGAGGCACGGCAGCAGGATGCGGAATGTCGAGCCTTTCCCGGGTTCGGACTCCACCTGCACCGCCCCCTCGTGAGCCCGGACGATCCCCAGCACCGCCGGAAGCCCCAGTCCGCGCCCCATGAACTTCGTGCTGAAGAAGGGGTCGAAGAGGTGCGAAAGCACGCTCTCGTCCATCCCGCAGCCGGTGTCGCGGACCTGCAGAAACAGGTGCATTCCGCTCATCTGCGCACCAGGCCCCCCGGTCGGGGAGACCTCCGACTCGTCCACCTCGCAGGCCCCGGTGGCGACGGTGATCTTCCCGGGCTCGTCGCCGATCGCCTCGGCGGCGTTGGCGACCAGGTCCGAGACCACGCGCCGCATCTGCGTCTCGTCGGCGCGGCAGGCGGGCAGTTCCGGGTCCAGCTCCTTGACGACCTCCGCCTCCGGCGCGATGGATCGCGCGAGCCCCAGCGCCGTCTCGTCCACCAGCGCGTTGAGGTCCACCGGCTCGAGGGTCAGGTGCTCCTTGCCGGAGTACGCCAGCAGGCGGCGCGTCAGTTCCGAGGCCCGCACGGCCGCGTTGCGGATCTCCCCGACCCGCCCGGCGGATTCGTCGTCCGGCAGCTCGGAGGCAAGCATTTCGGTGTTGCCCAGGATCACCATGAGCAGGTTGTTGAAATCGTGGGCGATCCCCCCGGCCAGGACGCCGAGGCTCTCGAGCTTCTCGGCGCGGTGCTTCTCCTGCTGGATGCGGCGGCGCTCGGTGAGGTCCCGTAGGACCACGCAGCCGATGGGACGGTCCTCGAACTGGAGCAGGCTGGCGTTGATCTCCACGGGGACGGTGGTTCCGTCCGGGCGCGTGATTTCCTGTTCGATGCAGAAGCCCCCGGCGCGCGAGAACCGCTCCCAGTCGGCCTGCCAGTCGTGCCCCTCGGCGTAGAAGGTGTCCACGTCGTCGGCGCGGAGCGTGAGCATCTCCTCGGCGCTGCGCCCGAACAGCCGGCCGGCGGACTCGTTGACGTAGAAGAAGCGTCCCTGTTCGTCGATCCAGACCACCGCGTCCGGGGCGTGGTCCACGATGAACTGCGTGGTCCGCAGCGCCTGCATCGCCCGTTTCCGCTCGGAGATGTCCTCGACGATGCCCACCACGTGGCGGAGCTCGCCCGAGAACGCGAAGATCCCCGTGACCACCACGTCGACCCAGACCTGACGGCCTTCTTTGCAGATGTAGCGCTTCTCCACGCGGTAGCGGTCCAGTCGCCCGTTGCGGATCGCCCGGATCACCTCGCGCTCCCGGTCCACATCCTCCGGGTGCGAGAAATCCTGCACCCGCATCTGCGTCAGTTCTTCGGCCGAGTAGCCCACGATCTCGCAGAAGGCGGGGTTGACCTCCACGAGGCGCCCCTCGGGCGTGGCGAAGGCGATTCCGAACGCGGCGTTCTTGAAGATGGTCCGGAAGCGCTGCTCGCTGCGATGCTCCCCCTGTTCGGGCGCATCGACGTCGGTGACCTCGACGGCGCGCATCAGCAGGCGGGACCGGGCGTCGCTGTCTGAGAGGGGCTCGAGGTGGATTCGCCAGAGGCGGTTTTCGGCGTCCCGGCAGAAGACGGACTCCGCCCGCCCGGTGCGAAGGACCTCGCGGCAGATGCAGGCGTCGGTCTGCTGCGCCCACGGGCACCAGACGCGATGGCACCGCTTCCCGATCAGTTCAGAGACGCCGCGTCCGGCCTGCCTGGCCAGCTCTTCATTACCGCCGCGGAAGCGCATATCGGCATCGTAAAGCCCCACCGCCGTCGTCGGCGACTCACCCGTTGCAGACATGTGATGCCCTGACTTTCGACCCCACCGAAGCTCATTCTATCGCGCGATTGCGAAAGGAAAAGCCAAATCCGTATGCGAGGGTCCGATTTGTGGGCTTTTGTGAAACTGGCTAAGAAGCTCTTGATTTTGCGTCGCTCGGGTCCCCGGGCAGGGCAGGGGCGCAAGAAACGAGGCGCGCCCGGGCTTCCGGACGCGCCTCGCGGTTGCGCTGTCAATCGGTCCGAGGAGGGGTTACTCCTTGTTTTCCTTGGATTCGGCGTCGTTTTCGGACGATTCGTCGGGTTCAGCGGGACTTTCGGCCTGACCTTGGTCCTCGCTTTCGTCTTCGGAGAGGGCTTCGGAGGCGACCTGCTCGGCCTGCTGCTCGCCACCCTCATCCTCGCGACCGCGGATCGTCTCGATGATGTTATCGGCCATGCCGCCGAGCAGACCGCCCTCGGACGCCAGCCCGCCGCGACGCGGACGACCTACCCCGCCGGTGTCGGAGGTCTGGGTGTCCTCGGCCGCCCACTGGGCGCGTTTCAGCGAGAGCCCGATCTTGCGGTCCTCGGTGTCGACGCGGAGGATCTTGACCTCCAGGTCTTCGCCGACGTTGACCACGTCCTTGGGGTTTTCGACCTTGTAGTCGGCCAGTTCGGAGACGTGGAGCAG
>CAYTQL010000307.1:0-4086 GCA_964439555.1 uncultured Planctomycetaceae bacterium
GACTCCATCAACCGACTGAAGGCGTCGAGCAGGTCCCAGATCTGCACGTTTTCCAGGTCCAGCTCGGGCTCCTCGGGCTCGGGCAGTTCAGCCGGGCGGCGGGCGTATTTCATGTCGCGCAGTTCGGCCGCCTCGGCCAGGTCGCCCGCGGCGTCCTTGAACCGCTTGTATTCCAGGAGCTGGCGGACCAGATCGGCGCGGGGGTCGATCGGCTCGCCCTCCTCGCCGCCGTCCTCGCCGCCCGCGGCGGGCAGGAGCATGCGGGTCTTGATCTCCATCAGCGTCGCGGCCATGACGAGAAACTCGCCGGCGAGGTTCGGGTCCAGCGCCTTGAGCATCTCGACGTATTCGACGTATTGCTCGGTGATCCGGGCGATCGGGATGTCGTAGATGTCCACCTCCTCCCGGCGGATGAGGTAGAGCAGCAGGTCCAGGGGCCCGTCGTAGATCTCCAGGTTGACGCGGTATTCGCTCATGTCCCGCGGATCATAGCCGATGGGAGCGGGCCCGGGCGAGTGCGTTTCGTCGCCGGGTCCCGGCTCCCTGCAAGCGCCCGGTGGCGAATCCCTCCGAACACGAAGAGAATGTTAAGGGTTGAAGGACGTGTATCGCCCCGCAGCGCGGCCGGGACGGTTTCCCGAGAAGTCAATGCCGCGGCGTGATCAAGAGGCGACAGGATGGGCCGACTATGACGGACGTGTTTCCACGCGCCCTCGGCGTCGTGCCGGTGCTTATCGGTCCGCTCCAGGTCTTTCTGGCAATGCTGCCGGCGATCCTGGTCGCGATCGTCTCGACGGTGATCTCGCTGCTGCGCCCCTCGGCCGTCAAGAGCATGCTCAAGCTGCTCTGGCGGCTGAAGGTTCAGGTGCTGGTGATCGTCGTGGCTCTGGTCGGGCTGTGGTGGGGGCTCGGCGCGCTGCTCCCGGCCGCGACGACCCATCGCGTCGCGGACGCGCCCGCCGAGGCGGGACGCGACTGGCCGCTGTTCCGCGGGGACCTCGCCCGGACCGGCGCGGCCCCGGATTCCCCGGACCCCACCGGCGGCGGCGTCCGTTGGCGGTACATCGAGGGCGATGAAGCCTATCTCAGCTCGCCGGCGGTCGTCGGCAACCGCGTGTACTTCACCACCGCCGAAATGCGCGTCGGCCGCGGACGCGGCGAGATCGTCTGTCTCGACGCATCCGACGGCCGACTGCTCTGGAAGACGCGCCCCGAGCGGTACGACGCGACCTTCTCCTCCCCGGTGATCAGCGGCGAGTACCTCGTCGTCGGCGAAGGGCTGCACACGACCACCGACGCCCGCGTGATCTGCCTGTCGCTCGCCCCCGGTCGCGAAGGCGAAATCCTCTGGAGCTACCAGACCCGCTCCCACGTCGAGAGCACCCCGGCGATCTACAACGGGAAGGTCTACGTCGGCGCCGGCGACAAGGAGGGGTACTACTGCTTCGCGCTCGAAGGCGACGGCGCGGGAAACCCGAAGGTGCTCTGGCATCGCTGGGGCGAGCAGTACCCCGACGCGGAGACCTCCATCGCGGCCGCGAACGGAAGATTCTATGCCGGGCTGGGCAACGACGGACAGGCGCTGGTCGAGCTGGACGCCGGGACGGGCGAGGAACTGCGCCGGATCGACATGCCGTATCCGGTCTTCAGCCCGCCGGCGATCGTGGACGGGAAGCTCTACGTCGGCTGCGGGAACGGTAACTTCGCCAAGCACGCCTCGCAGCTCGGCCTGCCGACGGCCGGACAGCTCGTCCGCGTGGACCTCGAAACCTTCTCCATCGACTGGAGCTATGACCTCCCGGACACGGTGCTCGGCTCGCCGGCCGTCAAGGACGGGAAGCTCTACGCGGGCTGCCGCAACGGCGAGTTGTTCGTTCTGACCGTCGGCGGCGATCTCATCCGCACGCACGCGACGGGTGCTCAGATCATGACCTCCCCGGCCCTGGGGGAGCGGACGGTGTACGTGATCTCGACCTCCGGCGTGCTCCAGGCCTTCGATACCCGGACCGGCCGGGCCGTCTGGGAGCGGATGGTCGGCAACGCCCCGACCGGAAGCGACTTCGGATACATCTCCTCGCCGGCGATCGCCCGCGGGCGCCTTTACCTCGGCACGCAGCACGACGGGTTCCTCTGCGTCGGCGAGCCGGGCGAGCCCCGGAAACCCACCTGGTCCGGCGCGCGGGGCGGGACGCTTCAAGGCGCAGCCGACGGCGTGCCGCTGCCGGAGGCCGGCAGCTTCCTCGGCCAGTATCCCCCGAGCCGCCAGGGCGAGCGGGAGACCGCCGCCCTCAAATCGCCCCCGGCGCTGATGGGCAAGTACATCCTGACGCCGCTGGCGGACCTCGCCGACGCCGGGCTCGCGTGCCTGACGGTGGGCCCGGGGGGCTTCGAAGAGGTCTGGCGCTATGACGCGCCGCTCGGGGTGCATCTCGCCCCGGCGGCGATCGGCACGCCCGAGGGAGGGCTGGACCGGACGCTGCTGGTCACCGGCGAACCGGGCGACGAGGGACGGAAACTCGCATGCCTGGATTCCGCCGGCCAGGCGCTCTGGACGCGCCCGGTCCACCCGGACGCCGCCGGCGCGCTCCACGCGACCGCCGACGCCGTCTACGCGCAGGTCGACCGACCGGGCACGCTGACGCGGCTCTCGCTCGACGGACGCAAGCGGTGGACCGCTCGAACGGGTCCGCTCGCCGCGCCGCCGCGGATGCTCGGGCAGATGATCGTCTGCGGCGTCGGCGGAGAGCGACCGGGCGTGGTGATCCTGGATGCTCCGACCGGCCGTGCGGTGCTGCGTAAGCCGCTGGAGGTGACCGCGCTGCGGGATGTCGTGGTCCGCGAGGGGACGGTCCTCGCGCTGACCGACCGCGGGGTGTTGGCGATCGACCCGGCCGAGCCCGAACGTCGGCCTCGTTCGATGGGCCCGCCCGCCGCCTCCGCGGGCACGTTGGCTGCCGGGAGCCTGTGGTACGTCTCCGGCGACGGGAAGCTGGTGACGCTCGAAGCGGCCACGGGCGCGCTGCGGACCGGTCCGGAGGCTTCGCCCCTGCCGCCGCTGTTCGTGGGTCGGACGCTCCTGTTCGTTGACGCCGCCGGGGAGATTCGCGTGCGCCGCGCGGACGCCGAACAGCGCCCGGGCGGCGCTGCGACCTTCGTCCCGGACGGCACGCTCTGGCTGGGCAAGCCCGCCACGGCGCCGGTCTCGGCCGGGGGGCGGGTGTACGTGGGCATTCCCGGTTGGGGGCTCTGCGCGTTGGGAGGGGCGAGCTGATGGCGCGGCACGTGCACGATTTCTCCGACCCGCTCCCGGAGGGCGCAAACGCTCGAACCCTGCTGGGCGGGAAGGGCGCGAGCCTGAAGTCCATGACTCTGGAAGGGCTGCCGGTTCCGCCGGGGTTCACGATTACCACCGACTGCTGCGCGGCGGTCCTGGCCGACGACGGTCGCTGGCCGGACGGGCTCGCCGAGGAGGTCGACGCAAACCTTCGCCGCCTCGAGGAGCACTCCGGGCGACGGTTGGGTCAGGGCGGCGAGCCGCTGCTGGTCTCGGTCCGCTCCGGCGCGGCGCGATCCATGCCGGGCATGATGGATACGCTGCTCAACTGCGGACTCCACCCCGGCCTTGCCGAGGAGGTCGACGAACCCGAGCAGCTCTGGACGCTGTGGATCCAGTTCGTCGTCCAGTTCGTGCGGACGGTTGCGGGCGTCGACCCGGCGGCGTTCGACGGCATCCTCCTCGACCGCCCGCCGTCGCGCGTCGTCTCCGACGAGCTGCTCGCCGCCTGCCGGGAGCGGCTCGGACGCCCCATTCCGACCGACCCGCGGGCGATCCTCCGCGAATGCATCGACGCGGTCTTCGCCTCCTGGAACAACGAGCGGGCAATCGACTACCGCCGGCGCAACGGCATCCGCGGGCTCTCCGGCACGGCCGTGAACGTGCAGATGATGTGGCCGTCGGAGGTCTCCGGCATCGTCTTCACGCAGGACCCCTCGGGAATGACCCGCGACCGGATGATCGTCGAGGCGTCCTACGGGCTAGGCTCTGTTTGAAAACTCGTCATTTTGCCGATCCATGTCATAGCAGAC
>CAYTQL010000308.1:0-4072 GCA_964439555.1 uncultured Planctomycetaceae bacterium
ACTTCTGCAACAAGCTCTGGAACGCGTCGCGCTTCGCGATGATGAATCTCTCGGGCATGCCCGCCTGGGACGAAATCCGCCCCAGGGAGCACCTCGCCGACCGCTGGATCCTCTCGCGCCTCAACGAGACCGTCCGCGACGTGACCGGCGCGGTGGACCAGTACCGCTTCAACGAGCTGGCCGAGACGCTCTACCACTTCATGTGGGACGATTTCTGCGACTGGTACCTCGAGATCGCCAAGACCCGGATTTCCGCGGGCGAGGCGGGCCCGAAAGCGATCGTCGCTCACTGCCTCGACGTCCTGCTGCGCCTGCTCCACCCGCTCTGCCCCTTCGTCACCGAGGCGATCTGGCAGAAGCTCGGTCAGACCGTCCCCGCCCGGGGTCCGGGCAACTTCCCGGCCGAGCCGGAACTGGTCAGCGCACGCTGGCCGCAGGCCGACGCCGCGGCGATCGACCGCAGCGCCGAGCAGGACTTCGCCCGCCTGGCCGAGCTGGTCCGGGGCATCCGGAACGTCCGGATGCAGCACAGCGTCCCGCCGTCGAAGCAGGTCGAGGTGCTCGTGGACGCCGACGAGGCGTCGCAACGCCTGATCCGGGAGAACGCCGAGCTCGTGGGCGCCCTCGCCCACGTCGCGCCACTGAAGATCGAGCCGGTCGAGCCGCCGCCCGCCGACGCGGCCGCGGTGACGCTCGGGACGGTCAAGGCGTACGTCTGCGGCATCATCGACCGGGAGGCGGAGCGGGCCCGGCTGACCAAGCAGAAGGAGACGCTGGAGAAAGGCATCCGCGGGATCAAGGGCAAGCTGGCGAACGAGAACTTCGTCACGAAGGCCCCGGCGGAGGTCGTCCAGCGGGAGCGCGAACGGCTGGAGCAGCTCAAGATGGAGCTGGGCGGTGTCGATGAGTCTCTCCAGGCCCTCGCATAGCCCCGCGAGGGCGCCGCAAGGGATCGGAGAGCCCTCGTGACTGCGACGCTGCGCCATCGCACCGCCGGACGGACGCTGTCCCGCCTCGCCGCGGGGCTTGTCCTTTGCGCCCTGCTCGGCTGCGGCGGCGGCGAGGAGCCCGCGCCCGACCGGCCGCCCGAACAGCTCGCCTATCACGACCTGCCGATGATCACCGTCAACCTCGACGAGCCGGAGCTGACCCGTTACATTCGCGCGACGATCACCGTCGGCGTCGAGGAGGAGCAGTCCGGGGAGGCGAAGGAGCAGCTCGAGTCGCACGGTCCGGAGATCCGCGACGCCCTGCACATGTTCTTCCGCACCAAGCGCCTCAGCGAGCTCCGCGGCTCGGCCAACCTCGACCGGACGCTCCTGGAGGTCCGCGGGCGGATCAACGACATTCTCCCCGAGCCCTACGCCGAGCGGGTGCTCTTCAAGACCGTCGCCGTGCAGTAGCGCGCCCGGTTGCCCCGGTTCGCGGCGGTCGCTACAATCCGGGCTCGACTGCAAGACCCGGAGTTTCCATGCCCGAGCTGACCCCCCGCGAGCGGATCGCGCGTATTCTGCGGCGAGAGCCGGTCGATCGCATCGGCCTGTATGAGCACACCTGGCCTGAGACGCCCAGGAAGTGGCGCAGCGAGGGCCGAGTCGCCGAGGGCGAAAGCGTCGGCGACCACTTCGGCTGGGACATGCGCGAATGCTGGGCGTTCGACCTCACCGCCGATCTCGACGCCGAAGAGCAAGTCATCGAGGAGAACACCGAGAGCCGCCTGACCAAGGACGGCAACTTCGCCACCCTCCGGCGCTGGAAGGACCGCTCCGGGACGCCCGAGCACGTCGATTTCGACGTCAAGGACCGCGCCGCCTGGGAGGAGTTGATCCGCCCGCGACTGCTGGACGAGTCGCAGTACGAGCGGCGGATCAACTTCGAAGGCTACCGCAACGCCAAGCGCCACTGCGAGGAAAACGACCTTTTCTTCGTCTGGGCCGGGACGCCCCCCTTCGAGCGGATGCACCCGGTGGCCGGGCACGAGTACATGCTCATGGGCATGGCCACCGATCCCGACTGGGTCCGCGACATGTGTGACGTGTACGCCCGCGTCACCCGCGATCTGCTCGACATCCTCTTCGAACGCGAGGGGTCGCCCGACGGCATGTGGTATTACGAGGACATGGGCTTCAAGGGCAAGCCGTTCATGTCGCCGGGGATGTACCGCGACATCGTCCAGCCCTCGCACGCGATGCTCTTCGGGCACGCCCACGCCCGCGACCTGCCGGTCATCGTGCATTCCTGCGGCTTCGTCGAGCCGTTCGTGCCCGGGCTCATCGAGGCGGGCATGGACTGCCTCCAGGCCATCGAGGTCAAGGCGGGGATGGACCTGGTGAAGCTCAAGCAGGACTTCGGCGATCGGATCGCCTTCTGCGGCGGGATGGACATCCGCACGCTGGAGACCAACGACCCGGCGACAGTCCGCGCCGAACTCGAAGCCAAACTCCCTGCCGCGATGGAAGGCAGCGGGTACATCCTCCACACCGACCACAGCATCCCGCAGTCGGTGGAGTACGAGACCTACAAGTACTTCGTTGAGACCGCCCTGGCGATGGGGACGTACTGAAGACGTCCCGATCGCCCAGTGGACCGACCGGCTCCCCCCGCCCCGCCGTCCGCGCCCGTTCGGGCGGGCACGCTCGATCCGCTGAACGCTAACGCCCACACCGCCGCCAGTCCCGCAATGACAAACCGCTTGCTCATGTCCTTCTCCCTTCCGACTTCCCCCCTCGCGCCCGTGTCCCGGTCTGCACCGGATCGGGATGAGTATTCTGCGCACCGCCAAGTGTCCCGCCGTCGGCCAAGTGCGGAAACGGCGTCTCGCGGGCGGCTTCGACGAGCCCAGTGAACGTCCTGCGTGGGGCTGGCGGGAGAGCGACCCGGCTTCACCGGACGGCAGAGCCCCGAAGCAGCGCCACAGTCCGGGGCGGCCCGCTCTACGCCTCCCGCGGCTGGTCGCCCCGGTCGTCCGCGGTTTCCCGCCGGATGAACCGGAACGGCAGGAGCAGCACCGCCATGGAGGCGAACCCCACCGCCTCGAGCACGAGGATGTACCACGGCCGGGGGAGGAAGAAGAACGGGCTCGCCCCGCCGGGCGGCTCGCGGAGGAAGAGGTAGTTCGCCCCCAACAGCCGGTTGGCGACCGCCACGAAGACGAGATAGGCGTTCGAGATCAAGAAGACCCGCCACAGCGCCCCCCGCCGCGGGCGCTGCCCCTGGGCGACCATCGCGAACATCGCGGCCGCGGGGGTCAACCCATGGGTCAGGAAGTACTGCCAGTAGCGATAGCTCGGAAAGTCGATCGCCAGGTTCGGCGTCACCAGCGCCTGGGCGGTTCCCGCCAGCGCCCAGACCCACGCGATCTCGAACACCCACGGCGTCGGGCGGATCAGCGTCCAGGCGAGCAGGTAGATCACCGCCCCGCAGACGTGCAGCGGGAGGGCGTAAGTGACCGCCTCGGACGCCGGGCGGGTGGCGAACTCGTGAACGTAGTAGCCCCACTCGTTGAGCAGCATCGCCGCCGCCAAAGCCGCCGCCATCGCCCGCCGCCGCGCCGGGGCCTTCGTCAACCGCCCCGCCGCGGGGAGCAGCACGGTCAGCCCGGCCGCTGCGCCCAGCGCCGCGAGATGGCTGGGCCCGAAGGTCTCGAACGCCAGCGCCGTCGCCGACGCGCTCACCATCGTCTTGCCCTCGGGCTTCGGAAACGCCGTGCTTTGCCGTCCCATCGAAACTCACGGTGTGGCAATCCAGCCGACTCTCCTGACTGTTCGAACCGGCGATCCATGGCAGCAATTGTAGCCCCTCGCCTGGGCAAGAAGAAAGCCTTTCGTTTTTGGCGGAACACTTTCAGGTTAGTCAAGTCGGGGCGACAGGCGTTGACAGTAAACCACGAACGACCGATGGGCTCGTGCTGGCGTTCGCATGGGGGCCTGGCGGGGTGGTAGGCGCGGACTGAACTTGGCCTGGGTCGGGGCTCAGGCGCGGCTTCGCCGCCGACGAACAAGCGCAAAGCCTCCCACGGCTAGGCTCTGTTTGAAAACGCCAATTTGAGGCTTCGCTCGATGATCGCGAGTTT
>CAYTQL010000309.1:0-4067 GCA_964439555.1 uncultured Planctomycetaceae bacterium
TCGTGGTCAGGGCGTTCTTGAAGATCTGCTCGAAGCCGAGGAACTTGATGATGCCCAGGTAGACCGACGGGTGAAACCGCAATCCGCCCTTGTACGGGCCGATCGCACTGTTGAACTCCACCCGGAAACCGCGGTTGACCTGCACCTCGCCGCTGTCGTCGACCCACGGAATGCGGAACATCACCTGGCGCTCAGGCTCGACCATCCGCTCGAAGACCCGCGCCTTGGCGTATTCCGGATGCTTCCGATAGACGATTTCAACCGCCTCGGCGACCTCGCGGACCGCCTGGAGGAATTCGGTCTCGCCGGGGTTGCGGACCTGAACCCGCGCCATGACCTCCTCGACGAACGAGTCGCTGTAGGCCTCGTTGTACGTTCCGGGACCACTGCTCTTGCTCATGATTCCTTCTCCTGTTGGACGCTTCGCGGGCTCAAGGACCCGGCGGCCTCGCGACCTTCATGCCGCTCCGGAAAGGCGGGGCCCTGCCTGCTCGCCTGCTTGAACGCTTCTCTGGGGTCGCGTATCGTAGCGGGTATCTTTCCCCGGTGCGCATATTAGAGCTGCTTCTATTGAGTGCGTTATAGTTAATAGCGCTCCCGCCGGTCGCGGCGGACCCGCCATTCTATGCAGCGAGGCACAAAGGACCCACCATGGCCGAATTCGACGCGAGACTGAGCACCGGGCTCTCCGGACTCGACCGGATGCTCAAGGGCATCATCGCCGGGGACAACATCGTCTGGCAGGTCGACTCGAGGGAGGACTACGAGCCGTTCGTCCGCCCGTTCTGCGACGCGGCGGACCGCCTCGGGCATAAGCTGACCTACTTCCGGTTCAACCGCTCCGCGCCGGCGCTGGTCGAGCCCGCCCCGGGGGTGGAGGTGGTCGAGTTGGACCCGTCGGAGGGGTTCGAGGTCTTCGTCAAGCAGGTCCACGGCGTCATCGAGCGGAACGGGCGCGGCGGGTACTACGCCTTCGACTGCCTCAGCGACCTGGCGACCCACTGGTACTCCGACCGCATGCTGGGCAACTTCTTCATGCTCACCTGCCCCTACCTCTACGACGTGGAGGCGGTCGCCTACTTCGCGCTGCTGCGGAACCATCACAGCTTTCACGCGACCAGCGCGATCCTGAACACCACGCAGGTGCTGCTGGACGTCTACCACCGCGGAGAGCGGATCTACCTCCACCCGTGGAAGGTGCAGGCCCGTTACTCCCCCACGATGCACATGCTTCACATTCGCGAGGGCGAGAGCTTCCGCCCCATCACCGAAAGCGCCACGATCTCCCAGGTGCGCACCTCTGCGCCCTGGAGCCGCCTCGAGAGCGGCGGGCAGAACATCGGGATCTGGTCGGAGTCCTTCTTCGAGGCCAAGGAGCTGCTCGACGAGCAGCGCGAAGGCGTGGCCGAGCCGGCGCGGGTGCGGGAATGCCTCCGACGCCTGCTGCGGATGGCGATCTCCCGCGATGCGCGAATCCTCGAGCTGACCGAACGCTATTTCACGCTGGAAGACCTGCTGGACATCGAACGACGCATGATCGGCACGGGGCTGATCGGGGGCAAGAGCGTGGGCATGCTTCTGGCGCGGGCGATTCTCCGCGCTGATGCGCCCGACCTGGGCGAGCGGCTCGAACCGCACGATTCCTTCTACATCGGCTCGGACGTCTTCTACACCTTCCTCGTCCGCAACGGGCTGTGGTGGATCCGCGAGACGAACCGCGACCCCGAAGCCCTGCTCCAGCGCGCCGGCCGGGGACGCCACCGCATGCTCATGGGCGAGTTTCCCGAGTACATCCAGAAACAGTTCGAGGACATGCTCGACTATTTCGGGCAGTCCCCGATCATCGTCCGGTCCTCCAGTCTGCTGGAGGACAATTTCGGCAACGCCTTCGCCGGCAAGTACGAGAGCATCTTCTGCGCCAACCAGGGCCCGCGGCACCGGCGGCTGGACGACTTCCTCTCGGCCGTGCGGACGATCTACGCCTCGAGCATGTCCGAGAAGGCGCTGGTCTACCGCCGCGAGCGAGGCCTGCTCCAGTGCGACGAGCAGATGTCCCTGCTGGTCCAGCGCGTCAGCGGGCGGATGCACGGGCACCTGTACTACCCGACCGTGGCCGGGGTGGGCTTTTCGTTCAACCCGTACGTGTGGAACAAGTCGATCGACCCGGACGCGGGGCTCGCACGCCTCGTCGCCGGGATGGGCACCCGCGCGGTGGACCGCAGCGACGACGACTACACGCGCGTCATCGCCCTCAACGCCCCGGACCGCCGCCCGGAGAGCACCTTCGACGAGGTCCAGCGCTATTCCCAGCGCCGCCTGGATGTGCTCGACCTGGAAGCCAACCAACTCGTCAGCGTCCGGTTGGGCGAGGCGCTCGACCAGAGCCGCGACCTCCCGCTGGACCTGCTCGTCTCGCGCCACGCGGAAATGGACCGTCCGGAGGTGGAGGTGCTGACCTTCGACGGGCTCGTCGGGCGGACGCCGTTCGTCCAGGACCTCCAGCGGATGCTGCGGACGCTGCACGAAGCCTACGACTACCCGGTGGACGTGGAGTTCGCGGCCAACTTCCCCGAGGACGATCACGGCTATCGCCTCAACGTCCTCCAGTGCCGCCCGTTGCAGGTCAAGACCGGCGGCGCCGTCGGGCCTGCGCCCCAGGTGCAGGACGACCGGCTGATTCTCGAAGCGCGCGGGGCGGTCATCGGCGTGAGCCGGTCCACGGAGATCGGGCGGCTGATCTACGTCCCCCCCGCCGCGTACGCCGAACTCCACCAGCGAGACCGCTACAACCTCGCGAGGCTGGTCGGGCGGGTCTGCCATCTCGGCGCCGACCGGGCGCCCGGCGGACCGATCATGCTCGTCGGGCCCGGTCGCTGGGGGACGACCACGCCCTCGCTCGGTGTGCCCGTCCAGTTCGCCGACATCAACAACGTCTCCCTGCTCTGCGAGGTGGTGCAGATGCAGGAGGACCTGGTCCCCGACGTCTCACTGGGCACCCACTTCTTCAGCGACCTGGTCGAACAGGAGATCATGTACTTCGCCCTGATGCCCGCCGAGGGCAACACGCTGAACCTGGACCTGCTGGACCGCGCGCATAATCGCCTGCCCGAGTTGCTCCCGGACGACGCGGAGTGGGCTTCCGCGCTGCGGGTGATCGAGGGCGACGCCTTCGGGCCGGGCACGAGCCTCCACGTCCACGCCGACTCCCGGGAACAGCGCGTGGTGTGCTACCTCGTGGAGCCGGCGTAAGCGGCAGGCGTCAGTCCCCGAGGTCCGCGAAGAGCACGCTGGAGAGGTACCGTTCGCCGAAACTGGGGATGATCACCACGATCGTCTTGCCCGCCGACTCCGGCCGGGCGGCGACCTCGGCCGCCGCCTTCAACGCCGCGCCGGAGGAGATGCCCACGAAGAGCCCCTCCTCCTTCGCCGCGCGGCGGGACCACTCGATCGAGTCCTCGTCGCTGACCTGGAGGACCTCGTCGATCAGGTCGAGCTGGAGGATCTGCGGAATGAACCCCGCCCCGATGCCCTGGATCTTGTGCGACCCGGGCTGGGGGTCCTGCCCGGCGCGGACCTGGGACATCACTGGCGAGTTGGTCGGCTCGACGGCGACGCCGCGGAGCCCGTCCTTGCGGGGCTTGAGCGCCGAGAGCACGCCGGTGATCGTCCCGCCGGTGCCCACGCCGGCGACGACGACGTCTACCGCGCCGTCGGTGTCGTTCCAGATTTCCTCGGCCGTGGTGCGACGGTGGACTTCCGGGTTGGCGGGGTTGTTGAACTGCTGGGGCATGTAGGCGCGGTCGGTCTCCTCGGTGATGGTCCCGGCCGCGTCGATGGCGCCCTTCATGCCGTCGGCGGCGGGGGTGAGCACCAGCTCGGCCCCGAGAGCCCGAAGCACCTTGCGCCGCTCCATGCTCATCGACTCGGGCATCATCAGGATGCAGCGATACCCGCGCGCCGCGCAGACCAGCGCCAGCCCGATGCCCGTGTTGCCGCTGGTCGGCTCGACGATGACGCTCTCGGCGTTGAGCTTCCCGTCCCGCTCGGCCGCGTCGATCATCGACCGG
>CAYTQL010000310.1:0-4050 GCA_964439555.1 uncultured Planctomycetaceae bacterium
GGCCCGCACAGAGGTTCCGTGTGAGCCGTCTTCCTTACGGAGAGGGCGGGATTCGCTCCGCGGCGCCTACCGGCGTCGAAGCCCGCGGGCTGTTCGCCTCGCTTCGCTCGGCGTCCAGGCGTGTTCGAATCCCGCCGTGGGGTGTTTGCGGGGCGCATGAAGACGGCCCGCACAGAGGTTCCGTGTGAGCCGTCTTCCTTACGGAGAGGGCGGGATTCGAACCCGCGGTACCCTGATGGGCACACGGCATTTCCAGTGCCGCACCTTCAGCCGCTCGGTCACCTCTCCTGGAATCGTTCATCATAGCAGACCCGACCGGCGGGACAAGGCCGTATCGCCGGTCAGTCGGGGCGCCGGTCACTCGATCGGGCGCGTCTCCGGCTTTTTGCGGGGCGGGGGGACCTCGAACGCCTCACGCGCGGTGAACACCTTCCCGGTGAGGTAGTCGGTGAAGCGGGCGTAGACCGTCAGCTCGCGAGCCTCGGGCGGGGCGTTCAGCGGGCATTCCAGCGTGTAGTGGTACACGCCGAACCCGCCGTACCACCGCTCCGAAAGCTGCTCGGGGCTGAAGCTGCGCTCGCTGAGGAGGATCTCCTCCTCGCCGGAAAGGTCCAGCACGCGCACTGTCGCACCGCCGGCGGCCTTGAGGATGTTCCCGTCCCCGTCGATCGGTCGGAGGCGGACCTTGACGGTCTCGGCGACGCCGTCGTCGTCTTCGTCGGTCGCCGAGACGCGGTACAGTTCGACGTCCCGGACGCGGTAGAGCTTCTCGATCCGCTTCGACCCGCCGAGGGCTTCCAGCGTCTCGGCGCGGCGGCGCCAGGCGTCGAGCTGCTCGCGGAGGCGGGCGTTCTCGCCCTCCAGGCGCTCGGCGCGGTTGCGGGCCTCGTCGAGGCGGTCGTAGAGGGCGTCCCGATCGACGTCCGGCCCGCAGCCGTACGCGGTCGCAAGGGTCAGCACCAGCACGATGGCAGAGGCGCTTCGCATTCGGCGTCCCTGGGTTCGGCGGTCAGTCAGTCGTCCGAGCTTCCCTCGCTCTCGGGCAGTTGCTCAAGCGTTTCGTCCACGCAGCCGTACTCGACGGCCTGGGCGGCGTCCAGCCACTTGTTGCGGTCGCAGTCGCGCTCGATCTGCTCGACGCTCTGGCCGGTGTGCCTGGCGAGGACGTCGTAGATCCGCTTGCGGAGGCGGAGAATCTCCTGGGCCTCGATGTCCAGTTCCGTCGCCGGCCCGGTCAGCACGCCGCGGATGAGGGGCTGGTGGATCAGCACGCGGGAGTTGGGCAGCGTGTAGCGCTTGCCGGAGGCGCCGCCCGCCAGGAGCACCGCGCCCATCGACGCGGCCATGCCGACGCAGTAGGTCGCCACGTCCGGGCGGATGAACTGCATGGTGTCGTAGATCGCCAGCCCCGCCGAAACGCTTCCGCCGGGGGAGTTGACGTACATGCTGATGTCGGCGTGCGGGTCCTCGTTGCTGAGGAACAGCAGTTGGGCGATCACGAGGTTGGCGATGTCGTCGTCCACGCCGCCGGAGACGAAGATGATCCGGTCCCGCAGCAGGCGAGAGTAGATGTCGTAGCTGCGTTCCCCGCGTCCGGTCTTCTCGATGACGATCGGCACCAGGTGTTGGTTCTGCATGGCGGTCCTTTCGCGGCTACGACTTCTTCTTGGACTTCTCGGCGTGCTCGACGATCTCGTCGACGATTCCGTACTCGCGGGCTTCCTCCGGGGTCATGTAGCGGTCGCGCTCGGTTTCTTCCTCGATCTGCTGCACGCTGCGTCCGGTGTGCTCGGACATGATCTGGTTGAGCGTCCGCTTGGCCTTGAGGATTTCCTCGGCCTGGATCTGGATATCGGAAGCCTGACCGGTGACCCCGCCCCAGGGCTGGTGGACCATGACCTTGCTGTGGGGCAGGGCGTAGCGCTTGCTCTTGGCGCCGGCGGCGAGGATCAGCGCCGCGCCGCTGGCGGCCTGGCCGACGCAGTAGGTCGCCACGTCGCAGTTCATGAACTGCATGGTGTCGTAGATCGCCAGCGTGTCGTCCACCGAGCCGCCCGGCGAGTTGATGTACAGGTTGATGTCCCGCTCGGGGCTCTTGGCCTGGAGTTCCAGGAGGCGCATGATCAGCCCCCCGGCGGTCGTCGGGGCGATCTCCCCCCAGAGGAACACGATCCGTTCCTCGGCGAGGCGCTCCTCCAGCGTCATCTCGCGGCGCTGGGCGTAGTCGCGGTAGGTTCCCTGCGAGTGGTTCTGGGGGTTCGGATACATGAAACGGCTCCCTGTTGGCCGCGCGGAGCGGCTAGTCGTTGTCCTCGTCGCCCTCGTCGGATTCGTCGGATTCGTCGGACTCGTCGGTCTGCTCGGGTTCGACGAACTCGGCCCGGTCCAGCAGGGCGTTGAGGGCCTTCTCTTCGGCCATGGTGTGGCGGATCTGATCGAGCGTTCCGTCCTGCTCCAGCTCCTGGCGAAGCCGCTCCGGACGCCGGTTGTACATCTGCGCCATCCCGGCGATGCGGGAGTTGAGCTCTCCTTCGTCGACTGAGACGTCCAACTGCTCCATGACCTTGTTGAGGATGAACTGGAGCTTCAGCTCCCGCTGGGCCTGTTCGCCCGCGGCCGCCTGGAGCTCGGCGATCCGCTCCTCGATCAGCTCGCGCGGCACGCCTTGCTGCATCAGTTGCGCCGCCTGCCGCTGGAAGACCGATTGCGTGTGCCGCGCGGCCGCCTGGGGCGGGACCTCCAGGTCGGTGTTCTCCAGGAGGTACTCGCGGATCTGCTCCTGCATCTGCCGTTCCCGCTGGCTCTGGGCCCGCTGCTCGAGCCGCTCGCGGATGAACTCCCGGGCTTCATCGACCGATTCGGAGCCCATCGACTCGGCCAGGGCGTCGTCGAGTTCCGGGACGATCCGGTGCTGGACGTTCCGGGCGGCGATGTCGATCTTGAGCTCTTTGCCCTGCCAGTCCTCGTTCGGGTGAGACTCGGGAACGGTGAGGGTCAGGTCGGCGGCGTCGCCGGCCTTCTTGCCCTTCAGGGCGTCCGTCAGTTCCACGACGGGGACGCCCTCGATCTGTCCCGGGGCGACCCGCAGGTGCTCGCCCGCCCGCTCGACCGGTTCGATGCCCTCACCGGTGATCGTGACGTCCGCGAGGACCATGTCGCCTTCCTCGGCCGCTTCGTCAGTCTCCTCGTAACGGGCCCGCCCCTGGCGGATGTTTTCGAGGTACTCCTCGACCTGCTCGTCGGTTGCGCCGGCCTCGGGCTCCTCGACGCGGATGCCGTCCAGGTCGGGCAGATCGAACTCGGGGGCGACTTCGACCTCGAAGCTGAACTCCAGGTCGCCGCGGTCGGGCAGCTCGATCCCGTCGAGCTCGAGGTCCGGCTCGCCGATGGTCTGCCCGAGGTCGGCCTTGTCCATCGCCTCGCCCAACGCCTCGCCGATCAGCCCGTTGCGGACGTCGTCGGAGATTTCGCTGCCGAAACGCTTCTCGATGAGCCGGCGGGGCGCCCGCCCGATCCGGAAGCCGGGAACCTGGGCCGACTCGGACAGCTCGCCGAACATCTCGTCGAACTTCTCGTCAATCCGGGCGCGGGGGACCGTGACGGTGACGCGCTTGCGCAGCGTCCCGGCGTCCTCGGTCTCGACCTGCACCGGATGCTGGGGTTCCTCTTCGTGGGCGTCCTCGGCGGCGTCGACGTCGAGATCGGGGGTCTGCTCGTTGGGGGTATCTTCGGCCATGGGTGGGGCTCCGTCAGGGGCATCGCGACCAGACGCGCTCCGCCGCGCGTCCCCAGCGATGCCGGTTCGCTGTTGCCCGCCGCACCGGACGGGCTCCGCAGGCGCAAGACCCGCCCGCGGACAAGACAGAAAACTCTACGCGCCCCGCCGCCCCGCGTCAACGGCAATCGACCGGGACCCGAAGACGAGGTGTGCGACATAAATTGGGGGCGGCGGGTCAGGCGGCACGTTGGAGCTTCCAGTAGGCGGTCCAGAGGCGGCTGTGGTAGATGCCGGCCAAGGCCATCACGGCCTCGGCGTTGTCGGCGTCCCAG
>CAYTQL010000311.1:0-4038 GCA_964439555.1 uncultured Planctomycetaceae bacterium
CGCGTGGCCGTCGGCCGAGCCGAAGCGTCTCTGTTCATCCGTTTGCAGCGGCGTACCGCCCTGGTCGCCGCCCGGCTTCGCACGCTGCGGGGCTGAACCGCCCGAACAAAAACGATCCGCCACCGGACCGCGCCCCGTCGGCGCGTGTTGTATGGGGTGAATCTGTTACGCTTACGAAGGTGACGAGATGGGTTCACGCGGCGGAAAAGTCGGGCTCTTCGCGGCGGCTCTTGCGGCGCTGGCCGCGGGGCTGCTCTTCACGTTGCCCGCACGCGGCGGGGCGGACGAGCAACTGGATGAGTTCCTGGAGGAGAACTTCGAGCGTTCCAACAAGAAGCTCCTGCCGGGCAAGTTGCCCCGAGCTCCCAAGCGGGAGAAGAAGCGCTCCCGCCGCCCGAAACCTTCCGGCCCGCCGATTCCCGAGCCCCCGCCGCACGAGCCGGGTCCGATCCCTACCGACCTCGAGACGGAGCGCGACGCCCAGTGGCGCGAGATGCGCTACCACATCGAGCGGGGCGAGCACATCCGCAAACGGGCGGCGAAAACCGTCCTTCACCGCGAGGCGCTCTACTTCGAGTCCGACCGCGACCCGGCCGATGTGCTCCTCCGCCGCACGCGGGCCCTGCTGGAACACCTCCGGCGGATCGACCCGGATACCGACCGCTCCGCCATGGCCGCGGAGCTGAAGAAGCGCGCCGCGCAGGTCAAGGCGGCGCCGATGGACAACCCCTTCAAGCGGCGCAGCGCTTTCGACGCCCTCTGCGCGCTGCGCCGGCGGGTCGCCTTCTCCAACCCGCTGCTGGACTTCGACGACCTGCTGTTCGTCAAGCGCTACCCCTCGGGCAAGAGCCACATGTGCGACCAGTTCTTCGGTTTCCACGCTCGCAAAGGCGGCGGGCTGTTCGCCCTCTCCAACCTCTGGTCCGACGAACCGGTGCTGCGGGACATCCTCGCCGACAGCACGGTCCGGAACGGTCCGTTGAAGGACAAGAAGCTTACCGGCGGGGCCTTCCTGAGCCCGGACCTGTCCTACGACGGCAAGGAAATCCTCTTCGCCCATACGCGCTGCGGGCGCGGGCGATGGAGCCCGCAGAGCTCGTGGCACATCTTCGGCGTGAACGTCGACGGCAGCGACCTGCGCCAACTCACCGAGGGCAAGTGGAACGACTTCGATCCCTGCTTCCTGCCCAACGGGCGGATCGCCTTCATCTCCGAGCGGCGCGGCGGGTTCGGTCGCTGCCATGGCCGGCCGGTGCCGACCTACACGGTGCACAGCATGAAGCCCGACGGATCGGACATCTACCCGATCAGCCTCCACGAGACGAACGAGTGGCAGCCGTCGGTCAACAACGAGGGGATGATCGTCTATTCCCGCTGGGACTACGTCGACCGCGACAGCGACATCGCCCACCACCCGTGGGTCACCAGCCCCGACGGCCGCGACGCCCGCGCCCTGCACGGCAACTTCCCGAAGTTCCCCCACGGGCGAGAGGCCCGGCCGTGGATGGAGCTGGACATCCGGGCCGTGCCCGAGTCCCGCAAGTACGTCGCCACGGCGGCGCCCCACCACGGGCAGAGCTACGGCTCGCTGGTGCTGCTGGACCCGGACATGGAGGACGACGACGCGATGAGCCAGCTTCGGCGCATCACGCCGGAATACGACTTCCCCGAGTCCCAGGGCTCGCGGCGTCTCTGGCCGTACGGGACCGCCTGGCCGCTGAGCGAGACCTTCTACCTCTGCGTCTTCGCGCCGCACATCGACGCACGCCGCGGGAAGGGCGGGCTTCCGAAACGGTGGGGCATCTACCTCCTCGACGCCTTCGGGAACAAGGAGCTGATCTACCGGGACCCGGACATCGGCATCCGTGACCCGATTCCGCTCCGGGCGCGACCGACCCCGCCGGAGCTGACGCACCTGACCGAGGCGGCCAGGCCGCCGGGAAAGGACTCCGCCGGCGAGGAGAAGCCGAAGCAGACTTCCGACGACGCCGAGGCGGCGGCGCGGGTGGCTGTGATCGACGTTTACGACGGGCTCAAGCCCTGGCCGGAGGATGCGAAGATCACCGCCCTCCGCGTGGTGCAGTTATTCCCCAAGGCCACGGCGCACCAATCGCGCCCGAAGGTGGGTATCGCCAACCAGTCGCTGACCCGCGGCGTGCTGGGCACCGTGCCGGTCGAGCGCGACGGCAGCGCCTACTTCGAAGCGCCCCCGGGCAAGGCGATCTACTTCCAGGCCCTGGACGAGAAAGGCCGCGCCATCCAGTCCATGCGCTCGCTGACCTACGTCCACCCCGGGCAGCGCCTCACCTGCCAGGGCTGCCACGAGCGCCGCTGGCGGGCGCCGAGTCCGCCGAAGGCGGTCCCCCTGGCCCTGCGCCGCGAGCCGTCGAAGCTCAAGCGGGGCGTCGAGGGCAGCTACCCGATCTTCTACCCGAAGCTCGTCCAGCCGGTGCTCGACCGCAACTGCGTCGACTGCCACGCGAAGCACAAGACCGCCCCGGACCTCACCGGCAAGCCCGCCGGGCGGTGGACCCGCTCCTACAACGCCCTCGCCCGCTACGGGCACTGGTACAACGGCGGAAACGGCGCGATACGCAATCGCGAGCACGGGCGCTCGCGGACCGTTCCGGGGCAGTTCGGCGCCCTCGAGGCCAAGCTGATGGACATCATCTCCGGCGAGCCGGTGAAGGTCCGCCGAGGCAGGAAGAAGCACATGCTCAAGCACCCGCCGGTGAAGCTCTCCGCCGAGGACCGTCGCCGCCTGATTCTCTGGCTGGATACGAACACGAACTTCTTCGGGGCCTATCACGAAACCAAGAAGCAGCAGAAGGGCGAACTCGTCATGCCGAAGATCGAGTAGGACCGGGCGCCAGGACGGGCGCGCGGACGCCTCCCCGCGTCGGAAACCACAAGCGCACCGCGACGAGGGGGCATTGTTCTTGGTTGACGCCGGGCAGGGGACTATGCTGGCAAGTATCCCGCGATCGTCTTCACGTTTTCAGGAGCCCCATCCCGTGCGAAGCATCATTACGAGTGCTGCGGCAGTTCTTTGTCTTTCGATTTCCCTCCACGCCGAAGACTGGCCCCGTTGGCGCGGACCGGGTCAGACCGGCTCGGCCGGCGGACCGGAGCTGATTGACGCGGTCCCCGAAGGCGGGCTCAAGGCCGTCTGGGAAAGCGAGGAGATCCCCTCGGTGAAGTCCGGCGGGTGCTCCAGCCCGATCGTCGCGGAGGGGAAGGTCCTGCTCAACGTCAGCTGGAAGCACTGGGAGCCGATCGCCAAGCGGCATCTGAGCAAGAAGGACGTCCGGCGCTTCGGCCGCGACGACGCCGGCGTGCCGGAGGAGATCGTTCGCAAGGTGGAAGCCGCCCGGACGAGCGAGCCACGTAAGAAGCTCGAGAACGGCAAGAAGATTCGCCAGTGGGCGAATGCGTGGATCGAGGAGAACCTCAGCGAGGAGCAGCGCAAGACGAAGCACGGGCGCTTCGCCGAGGACCGACTCCGGCGGGGGCAGAAGGCGCTGGACTTCAAGACGCTCGCCAAACTCCGCAAGCTCGGCGGGACCACCTGGGAGAACCAGGCGGCCTTCGAGGTCGCCCTGAACGCCGCCGGACTGGACGAGAAGCTCCGCGACCAGATCGTCAAGCGCGTGCCCACGAAGCGGTCGTACGTCAAGGACACCATCGTCGCGATCGACGCGGCCGACGGGCGGACGCTCTGGAAGAAGGAGTACGACGGGAAGAGCTCCACCTGGGGCTCGGCGAGCACGCCGTGCGCCGCCGGCGGGAAGGTCTATGTCGTGGGCACCGCGGGGACCTACTGCCTCGAAACCGTCGGCGGTTCGGAGGTCTGGGCGGTCAAGGCCCCGGGCGGGATCGTCAACGCCTCGCCGACGATCGTCGAGGGGAAGCTGCTCATCGGCGGGAAGAAGCTGCTGGCGCTGGACCCGGCGACCGGCAAGACGCTCTGGACCTCCGAGGCGGGCACGGGCAACAGCTCCCCGGTCGGCGTAACGCTCGGCGGCAAGAGCTACGCCC
>CAYTQL010000312.1:0-4035 GCA_964439555.1 uncultured Planctomycetaceae bacterium
TCGTGAAGCGGGTCAGCCGCCAGTCGCAGGAGCAGCCCATCTTCTGGAGCTGGGCGAGGATGGTCGCTTCGTACTCGTCCTTCCAGTCCTGCACGCGGGCGACGAACTCGTCGCGTTCGAAGTCGGTGCGCTTCTTGCCCTCTTCGGCAAGAAGGCGTTTTTCGACGACGGTCTGCGTGGCGATGCCCGCGTGGTCGGTGCCCGGCATCCACAGCGTGTTGAGCTGCTGCATCCGGCGCACCCGGATCAGCACGTCCTGGAGCGTGTTGTTCAGCGCATGCCCGACATGCAGCGCGGCCGTGACGTTCGGCGGGGGGATGACCATGCAGAAGCTCCGCCCGTCGCGTCCGGGCTCGGCGTTGAAACTCCCGCGCTGCTCCCAGAGGTCGTAGATGTCCTTCTCGACCGACTTGGGGTCGTACGTCTTGGCAAGTTCAGTGGTCATTCGTCACTGCGCTCCGTGGATTCCCGATGTTTGCGGCGGATGCTAAGACAGCGGCGTCGGAGGCTCAAGGAGAACCCGCGTGACCGAGGGCCTCGCGAACAGGCCCGCCACCGCCCGACGACGACGGATCAACCGCCGGCGTTGAGGTCGTCTTTCTCGAGTTCGGTCAGTACCTTGTACTCCACCGCGTCTACGAGGGCGCGCCAGCTCGCGTCGATGATATTCTCGCTGACGCCGACGGACCCGAAGTACTTGCCGGTCGCCTCGTCGTGCCAGTCGATGACGACGCGGACTTTCGCGGCCGTCTCGGCGGAGATGTTCACCACCCGGACCTTGTAGTCGGCCAGGTGCAGGTCGTTGACGCAGGTGTAGTCTTCCCGCACCGCCGCGCGGAGGGCCCGGTAGAGCGAATCGACCGGTCCGTCGCCCTCGGCGACCGTGTGGGCGGTCCGTTCATCCACGCGGAGCTTGACGATCGCCTCGGTCATCGCCTCCTGGGCATTGTGGCGGAAGATCACGCAGCGGTAGTGATCCAGGTTCCACAGGCGGTGATGCCAGGCGCCCCCGAGGACCTTGCGGACGAGGATCTCGTAGCTCGCCTCGGCCGCCTCGAACTGGTAGCCCTCGGCCTCCAGTTCCACCAGGCGCCGGAGGACCTTCCGCTGGGCGTCGCGGTCCTCGGCGATGCCGAACTTCGCCGGGGTGTTCGCGGCGATGTTGCTCATCCCCGCCAGCTCGCTCATCAGGACCCGCCGCGTGTTGCCCACGAGTTCGGGGTCCATGTGCTCGTAGGTGCGGGCGTTGCGCTGCACGGCGTGGACGTGCATGCCGCCCTTGTGCGCGAAGGCGGCCGCCCCGACGAAGGGCTGGTGCTCGCGGAGGTTGAGGTTCGCGATCTCGTAGACCAGGCGGGAGGTCTCGGCGAGGCGCTTCAGCGTGCCCGGGCGGAGGACGTCGTAGTCGTATTTCAGCGCGAGGTTGCCGATGACGCTGACCAGGTCGGCGTTTCCGCAGCGTTCGCCGATGCCGTTGATCGTGCCCTGCACCTGCCGCGCCCCGTGCCGCACGGCCATCAGGGAGTTCGCCACCGCCAGGTCGGCGTCATTGTGGCAGTGGATGGCGACGCAGACCTTCGGGAACCGCTCCACCACGCGCCGCACCACGCGGGCGATCTGCCCGAGCGTGGACCCGCCGTTGGTGTCGCAGAGCGACAGGTGCGTCGCGCCGGCGTCCACGGCTGCGGTGAGGGTCCGCAGGGCGAACTCCTCGTTGGCGGCGTAGCCGTCGAAGAAATGCTCGGCGTCGTAAACGACCTGCCGGCCGACGTTTGTGAGCAGGTCGACCGAATCGGCGATCATCCGCAGGTTCTCATCCTCCTCCACGCGGAGCACCTCGGCGACGTGCATGTCCCAGCTTTTTCCGACCAGCGTCACGACCGGCGCTTCGCTGGCAAGCAGCGCCTGCATACCCGCGTCGGCTTCGGCGGCGGTGTCGCGCCGCCGGGTCATCCCGAAAGCGGCGACCTTCGCGTGGGCGAGATCGAGCTTCGCGACCTCGCGGAAGAAGCCCTCGTCCTTCGGGTTGCTCAGCGGGTAGCCGCCCTCGATGTAGTCCACGCCGAGCGTGTCGAGCAGGCGGGCGACCTGGAGCTTGTCCTCCAGCGTCAGGGCGACCCCCTGGGCCTGCGTGCCGTCCCGCAACGTGGTGTCGTAGATCTCGATTCGCCTCTTGTCGCTCATGGATCGTCCGCCGGTGCGTCAGGGATGCATAGAAAAAGCCCCGAGGGGATTCGCCTCGGGGCCGGAGAGGTCGTGGCTGCGCTCGGTCAGCTCCGGCCCGCGGGGGGTACACCGACGGCGATAATGCGGGCGCGGACGCGCTGCGCGTAGCTGTGCGCCATCGCCGTGTCGCGTTGCGTCCGCATGGGGCCCTTTCGATACCGACCGAGTTCGCAGTTGATTATATCGGCCGGGCGGCGTCCGTCAATTCAGAACCGTTCGCCCTTTGCCGGGGTGTGTTTCAGCAACCCGCGCAGCCAGCGGGCGCGCCGAAGCGCCTCGGCGAGCAGGGCGTCCGGACCCGCCCAGGGGGAGGTGTCCTGCGGAAGGACCTCCAGGAGGATCGGGCCCTCGTAGTCGTCCGGGAACGCGCCGGACACGCGGTCCCAGGCGATCTGCCCGTCGCCGGGCAGCAGGTGCCGGTCGACGCCTTCGATTACGTCGGCCAGGTGCGTCTCGACCAGTCGCCCGGCGTAGTCGCGGAGCGTCCGCAACGGCGGGTCGCACCAAAGCCAATCGTGCCCCGAGTCCCAGCAGTAGCCCACCCGCGGCGAATCGTACGCCCGCAGCAGGGCGTCGCTGGCGCCGATCTTCCGGGTATTCTCGATCGCCAGGGTCACCTGCGCGGCCTCGGCCTCGCGGACCAGTTCGCCGAACGCCTCGATGCCCTCGGGCGTCGGCGACGGGGCGGTCGGGGTGTGCGTCACGTGCAGAACCATGCGGTCCACCGCGTGACGGGCGCAGACCCCCAGCAACCCGCGATGGCGGTCCACGAACTTCCGGCGCTCCGACGCCTCCGGCGACCAGAGCTGATTGGACTCCTCGAACGGCGCATGGAGGTTGGCGATCTGCAGATTCGCGCCGCGCAGAATGTCCGGCATCTGCTCCGCGCGACCGGCGCGGTAGAGTTGCTCGTACTCGCCCCACCAGAGCGTCGTGTGCGTGAACCCGGCGCGAGCGATCCGGGCGGCCCGCTCGGGCAGGGGACTGCGGTAGCCGAAGTACGAGGAGACGCCAAGCGGGTTCATGCAGTGTCCGGGCTAGCTCAGTGCCTCGAGGATCGCCTTGCAGAAGGCCGGGAGGTCGGTCGGCTTGCGGGAGGTGATGAGCTTCCCGTCCACGCAGACCTCCTGGTCCACCCACTCGGCGCCGGCGTTGCGGACGTCGTACTGGATGGCGTAGAAGCTCGTGGCCTTCCTGCCCTTCAGCGCGTCGGTGCAGCAGAGCATCCACGCCCCGTGGCAGATGCTCGCCAGGACGATGTCCGCCTCGGCGCACTGGTTGATGAAGTCCACCATCGACTGGTCCCGCCGCATGAAATCCGGCGAGAAGCCGCCCGGGACGATCACCGCGTCGAAGTCCGCGCCCTTGACGTCCTTCGCCGCTGCGTCGGACGTGGCGGGGTATCCGTGCTTCGAGGGGTACTCCCTGTTCGCCTCCGGGGCGACCTTGAAGACCTCCGCACCCTCCTCGCTGAGACGGTAGAAGGGGTACCACAGCTCGAGGTCCTCGTAGACCTGCTCCAGCAGGATCGCGACTTTCTTGCCTTCCAGGCTCATGGCGTCGTCCTTTCTTGCGGATGGGGAACGCTTTGCAGACATCACAGCCGCGCGCATCGTGCAGGAAAACGGCCGGGGGATCGCCGCCCGCGCGGTCTGGGGGGAATCGGCAGTCCGGCGAGGGCTCAGAGGCGCTTCTGTGCGAAGGCCCGCCGGTCCGCCGGTACGGAGCTCGGGCCCGGACGCCCGGGCGAAGACTGGAGCCGAGGGGATTCGAACCCCTGACCTGCTGATTGCGAACCAGCCGCTCTCC
>CAYTQL010000313.1:0-3765 GCA_964439555.1 uncultured Planctomycetaceae bacterium
CCGCTGGGCGATTGTCGCGGCCGACGAGATCTACGACCCGGAGCTGGTCCGCCACGAGGTGTCCTTCATCGGCTCGCACATGGGCAGCGGGTACATCCCGATCGGGGCGGAGCTGGAGTTCAGCGACATCGGGCACGCGGTGATCCGCGACCCCGGAGGCCAGGCGCTGCGCGACCGCCGCTACGACGGGTTCCTGTACTTCAACGACTTCGGGCTCGACGTGCTGACCTGGAAACTCGGCGGGCACGTGGACGATCACCACAACAAGGTCTCTTCGCGTCCGCGGCGGGGGTTCTTCGAGGTCGCCCTGGGCAGCGTGTCGCTGGAGGCGAACCTCTCCAAGCCGCTGACGGACGACCCGTGGCTGCTCGGGCAGTTGATCCAGGAAGCCCGGCGGTTTTTTTCGATCGGGCCCCACAGCGTGCACATCTCCTTCCAGCTCCGCAAGCAGCAGCCCCCGGACCGCGACCGTCTCCTGCCGCTGCCGGTCCTCCAGTGCCTCTTCGCCATCGCGGGCGATGCGCGGATCGGCGCGGACGGGGTCTTCCGCATCCAGCGGCTGGTCAGCGAGGAGATCATCACCTTCGGCAAGACGCCCGTGATGCTTTTCTCGGACGTCTCGATACGCCACCAGCGCGACAGCCAGGACCACGAGATCATCTCCCCCCGGCAGCGCCGCGGGCGCTACGTCCAGCAGTATCGCTTCCTGCGGCTCTCGCCGGACCTGAACTACGAGCCGATCATCCTCGCGTTGAAGGGGCTCCAGGTCTCGCTGCGCCCGGGCAGCTTCCTGCTTCCGCGCCAATACCAGGAATCACCGCGGCACCGGAAGCGGTTCCATGAGCTGGTGGACTGGGGGCGCCGGCCCGACCCGCTCGGCGAGGACATGATCGAGAAGTTCCTCTGGCACGTCCGCGAGGGCCTCCTGGGCGAGCAGCGCGGCCGGGCGGCCCACGACGAAGCGTACATCACCTGGGCCCTCAGCGAGCTGCGGGAAATGCTCGACGCCTACAACCGGGCCCATCCCGAAGGACCGCGCGAGAGTTGAGCATCGCCGCAAAGGCGAAACTGCCGATAGAATCGGGACATGGCTTCACCGAACACGTCCGCTCCCCCCGACCCGTCCGACTCCGCCGGCCCCGCAACCGAGACGCCGGAGCAACGCCCGTCGCGCCGGCGGCGCTGGGTGTATCGGCTCCTTGCGGCCACGGCGGTTCCCGCAGTGCTGCTGGGGCTGATCGAGGGCGGGCTGCGTCTCGGCGGGTACGGGTATCCCACGGACTTCCTCGTGCCGGTGGGCGAGGGCGGCGTGGCGCGGTTCCACATGGAGCGGTCCGCCGAAGCGGCCGAGCTGTTTGCCGAGGCGATCGAAGCCGATCCCCGGGACGCGACGGCGCGGCGGCATTTGGGCTTGGCGCTTCACCGCGCCGGGCGCTTCGGGCGGCGCCTCGCAAGACTCCGCGCCGGCGAGCCCTACCGACGGTCGCTCAGAAGATCGTATACACCCACGGCGCCAACGCCGTCCCGCTGAGCATCACCAGCGCGCCGACCAGCGCCAGGACGATCAGGATCGGCAGGAGCCACCAGAGCTTGTAGGCGTAGAGGAAGCCGAGAAACTCCCGCACCAGCCCGCGCCGGCGCCCGCGGGAGGCGGTCTGGAACTGCTCGGCCTGGCTGTTCCGCTCGGAACCCATGCGGGCTTACTCCTCCCGGGGCGCCAGGCCCTCGGGCAGATCGGCGACCTTCACCTGGGGGTTCGCCTTGAAGGGGGTGTAGAGCGGGTCGCCGATGAAGGTGATCCGCCAGCTTGCCGTCGGGACGGTCCGCCAGTAGCACTCGGCCACGGAGTACTTGCCCGTCAGCAGGAGCGGGAAGAAGGCCTCGGGCTCGGGAAAAGAGCCGAGATAGGGCTCATCCACCGCCCCGAGCGTGGCGACCACGCCGTTCTGGATCATCTTGGCGGCCCATTCGTTTGTGGACGGATCGCGCAGGTGCTGGGCCTCGAAGCTGGCGATGTGCCAGCCCACCGCCCCCTGCGCCCAGGTGCACGAGGGCACGTACTTCCGCAGCGAGTACCACCCCACGTACAGCGCCGCGCCGGGGCAACTGCCCCGCGGCAGCAGCGGGACCTTGTCGTCGTAGATGACCTTCAGGTCCGTCTTCCGCTTCGCGAACCTCATCAGCTCTTCGAGGTGCTCGTCGTACTTCTTCGCCCGGGGGAGCCCGCCGGCGTCGATGGCGAAGGAGCCGGTCAGCCCCGCCTTCTCGGTCGCCAGGGAATGCTTGATGATCCGCAGGGCGTCGGCGCGGGTCGGCCCGTCGATGCGGGTGACCATGAGCGTCGGCGGGAGCTTCTTGCCCCGCAGCCGCGGGGCGATGCGGTAGTTCAGCGGATTGGGCACCCACCGCTTGCGGGGGTACTTGCCCTGCCAGAGCAGCGCCAGCTCGCTGTCCAGCGCCGCGTCGCGAGGCATCTTCCGGCGGGCGTTGCGCTCCTTTACCGCCGCCAGCGAAGCGCCGTTGACGCCCCGGATTTCCGCGATCAGCTCCAGGCGGCGATCGATCGTCTCCGCGCCGGGGGCCTTCCTCTCCAGCGCCGCCAGGGCTTCGCGGGCCTCTTCGAGGCGCTTGCGGACCGCGTCGCGATCCAGCCCGCCCGCCTTCTCGCCCTTGTTCAAGGCGGGCACAAGCCCGCCGAGCCCCCGGAATTCCTTGTGCAGCGCCAGGAGCTGACGCCGGGCGATCCGCCGCTTTCCCGCATCCTCGAGGCGATCGATTTCGTCCGCCTTGAGCTGAAGCATCTTGTCGATGTCGGTCCGCAGCTCGGAGAGCTTGCCGAGGGGCTTGGGGGCCGGCAGCGGAGAGGCGAAGAGCTTGCTCAGCGGTTCGAGCCCCTCGGTTCGGGGGTCGGGGAAACGCCGCCCCACCCGGCCGATCAGTTCCTGCACCAGCGCCATCCGCACGTGGTAGCGCCCGTACTGGCGCGCGTAGAGCGCCTTGAGCTCATCGCTGATCCGCACCGGGACGCCCCACATCAGGCACACCGCCCGGATGCGGTTGTGGATCTTCTGCCGCTTCATCCACGCGGCGATCGGGCGGCGCAGTTGCGACTGGTAGTCCTCCCAGCCGATCACGTCCTTGGGGGAGGTCTTGACGAGCACCACGTTGGACTTGGGCAGGCCGCGGGCCTTGGCGTAGTAGCGGGTCAGCTCGACGGAATCCGGGACCGCGGCGTTGCCGACGACGAGGACTTCTTCGGGCTTCAACTCCGCCGCCGCCGAGGCGGCGAGAAGCCCGAGCGTCACCAGGACGATTCGGAAGCGGTAGTTTGATTGTATCACGGGGTTCCTTCCTCTACACAGACGCCCCCCGGGAAGTGGACACACGGGACGCCCGATAGGGTAGGATACAGGACCAACCGGCGGGGAGCAAAGGCTCGTGGACCAGGAGACGGCCAGAGACATCCTCAGCGAACGGCGCCGCGGGCTCAGGGCCTCGGCCTTTCGTGCTGCGCTGCACGTGGGCTCGTGGCTGTACGGGCTGGCGATGCGCCTCCGCCGCCGGGCGTACCGCTGGCGGGTGATCCCCTCCCGCCGGGCCGAGCTGCCCGTGGTTTGCGTGGGGAACCTCACCACCGGCGGGACCGGCAAAACGCCGATGGTCGTCTGGATCGTCCGCCGCCTGGGCGACGCCGGGCTGCGTCCGGCGATCCTCACGCGCGGCTACCGCGCCGTCGAGGGGCGCAGTGACGAGGCCGTGCTGCTC
>CAYTQL010000313.1:3775-4035 GCA_964439555.1 uncultured Planctomycetaceae bacterium
GGAGGTGGTCGTCAACGCCAACCGCGCCGCCGGGGCGGCCGAGGCGAAACACCGCGGGGCGGAGGTCTGCGTGATGGACGACGGGTTCCAGCACCTGCGGCTCCGGCGGGACCTGGACATCGTCCTGGTGGACGCGATGAATCCCTTCGGATACGGGTTCTGCCTGCCCCGCGGGCTGCTCCGCGAGCCGGTCTCGGCGCTGCGGGACGCCGGGGCGGTGATCCTGACCCGCAGCGAATGCTGCGACGAGCAAGAGCTGC
>CAYTQL010000314.1:0-4033 GCA_964439555.1 uncultured Planctomycetaceae bacterium
GAAGCCCGTTGCGATGGGCACGACTGCGCGTTAAGAGAACTTCAAAGGGATCCGTTGAGCAATTCTTGAAACTACGGGAAGGTGGTGAACCGCATGGCGAAGAAGAAGACCTCCAAGAAGTCGCCCAAGAAGTCCACCGCGAAGAAGTCGCCGAAGAAGAAGACGCGGAAGAAGGCGGCGAAGAAGTCCAAGGCCAAGAAGACCACTCGCAAGAAGTCGCCGAAGAAGTCCACTCGGAAGAAGGCCGCCAAGAAGGCGCCGAAGAAGCGAGCCAGGAAGTCCGCGGCCAAGAAGTCGACCCGCAAGAAGGCGGCGAAGAAGAAGACCGCCCGGAAGAAGTCGACCAGGAAGTCCTCCAAGAAGGCGACCAAGAAGTCTCCGAAGAAGACCTCCTCGCGGAAGAAGTCCCCGAAGAAGTCTGCGAAGAAGTCCGCCCGCAAGAAGTCGCCGAAGAAGTCGACCGGGAGGGCGAAGAAGTCTTCCAGGAAGCGCTCTTCCGGCAAGTCGAAGAAGTCCAAGTAGCCCGGTCGAGCAAGCGGGCGGTTTCGTCCCCGGGGGATGCCGACGGATCCTCGGCGCCCGGGTGCGCGACGACGCGACGTCGCAGGCGGCAGATGCCCCGACCCCCGACGGGGGAGCATCTGCCGCTTTTCTGCGCCGGGCGCGCGCGAACGCCGGCGATCGGACGCTGACGAGCGGAGTCGCAGACCCGGCGCGGGCCCTGTCGCCGCGCTGCGGCGATCCGTATAATGCCTGGCGTGAAACTTTTCGCCGTGATCAACCAGAAAGGCGGCGTGGGCAAGACCACCACCGTCGCGAACCTCGGGGCCGCCCTGGCCGCCGCGGGGCACCCCACCTGCCTCCTCGACCTCGACCCCCAGGCGCACCTGACGCTGCATTTCGGCGTCGAGCCCGACGCGCTGGAGACCAGCGTCTACGACGTCCTGGTCGAACAGGCGCCCCTGGGCGAGGCGTCGATGCTCGTCGGGCAGGGGCTCTGGGTGACGCCCGCGACGATCGACCTCGCGGCCGCGGAGGTCGAGCTGGTGACCACCGTGGGACGCGAGCAACTGCTCGCCGACGCGGTCGCCGCGGCGGACCTGCCCTGCGAGTTCGCCTTCATCGACTGCCCGCCGAGCCTCGGTCTGCTGACCCTCAACGCCCTGGCCGCGGCGGACGAGGTGTTCATCCCCGTCCAGCCGCACTTCCTGGCGCTCCAGGGGCTCGGCAAGCTGCTCGAGACCGTCTCGCTGGTCCGCAAGCGAATCAACCCCGACCTGCGGGTCGGCGGCGTGATCCTGTGCATGTACGAGTCGACCACCCGCCTCAGCTCCGAGGTGGTCGCGGACCTCCAGGAGTTCTTCGCCGGCGCCCGCGGCGCCGACGTGCCTTGGGCGGAGGCCCGAATCTTCGGCTCGCGAATCCGCCGGAACGTGAAGCTCGCCGAGAGCCCCTCCTACGGGCAGACCGTCTTGCAGTACGCCCCGAGCAGCAACGGGGCGCTGGACTACCGCTGGCTGGCCGAGGAGTTCCTCGAACAATACGCACCCGCCCACGACCGCCGCGAGCCGGACGCCGAAGACGCCCCGGACGACCGCCCTCCCGCGCCGGTGGAGGGACCCGCCGAGGCGGAGGCAGACCCGCCCGCGCCGCGGGAGAACCTTGACCTGGCGGTGAGCACCTTCGCCCCCCTCGCCCAGCCCCCGGCCGATACGCTTGAGCAGCGCGTCCGCGAGGGCGACGCCGACGAGACCGAACCGTCCCGCTACGCAGGAGAGCCCCCATCGCCCGCGCCGGACGCCGAACGCGAGCAGTTTCCCTCGCGGCGCTGCTGAGCGCGCTGGTCGGGGCCTTCGTTATCTCGCACATTCCGCCCGCGCGGATGCCCGAGACGCACACCTCCGACGGCGTCCTGCACCTCGCCGGGTTCCTCATCCTCGGGCTGCTCGCCTGGCTGGCGGCGTGGGCCCACGGATTCGAAGCGCATCGCCGGGCGGCGAGCGTGCTGGCCGGGCTGGGGGCGTACGCCGCGATCGACGAACTCACCCAACCCCTGGTCCGACGCCACGCCGCCTGGGGCGACTGGGCGGCGGACCTCATCGGGGCCGCCGTCGCCGTGATCGTTGCGGAACTGCTCCTGCGACTCCGTTCCCCCCGGCAGGCCGACGGATAGGGAATCGCGGAACCGGGGAGCGGCTCGGCGCGCGCACGCGAGCGTTGCGGCCCCCCCAGCCTGGCCGATGTTGCGGTCACACCCCGGGCGCTACGCGGAACGCGGCGCCACCGCGGCGCACCCCTCGCGCACGAGGCGATCTCAGGAACGGGTGACCCCCAGCAGTGAGGGCGCGGAGGTCACGGCGCGCGGAGGTCACGGCACGGGGCGTGGAGGTCACGGCGCGGAGGTCACGGGGCGCGGAGGTCACGGCGCAAAAGTGAACGGATCCGGTTGGGGGAAACCGGATCCGTTCGGGGCACAATTGGCCGGGCGGGGGGAGACCCGACCAATCAAGTCTTATCTGACTCTCTGTATTATACTCTTCACGGAAGCCTAATCAAGACCGTTCTGTGACTATTGATCTAATTCGGACTATATTAAGCCTCGTGACGACGATCACAGCGTTACATAACGGCATGTGCTGCATGTGACCCCTCGCACGCACTCATCGCGTAACCGACCCAAAACGGGCGACTTGCGAAGGATTCCACCGCGAACATATGCGGACCTGCCGCTGTGAGAAATGACGGCCGAAGCGCCGATACAGGCCGAAAAATTTTCCGGGAAAAAACCGCGCGGGGAGCGGAATCAGTTCCCTGGGCAGGTGTGTGCGCCGCCGGCGAGTCGCGCGGCGACGTCGTCGGGCACGTGTGCGAATGCGGACGCCGCGGCCGCGATGATCCGCGTCTTGTCCAGCCCGAGCGCCCGGGCCGTCTCGGTCAGGTCCCGGGCGATCTCGGCGGGCACCGCCGCGCCGAGGACGCGGCGCTGCTCGGCGCAGCCGTTGGCGTAGTACCGGGCGTAGGCGTCGTGGTAGAGGAGGATCTGGTTGCGGGCGTCGGCGCGGCAGAACACCCGCAGCGCCGCGGCGAGCGCGTCGGCCTTGCGGCGTCCGCGTCGTTCGATTGCGGCGTTCCACTCGCGGCGCAACTCGCGGGGAACCTTCGCGGAGACGCGCCGCCTGGATGCTCCGTGAGAGCCCATCGCGCCGTCGATTATACCGCGCTTCGGCGAATCCGGGGGCGAATGACGGTCAGTACGTTCGCGCGTCCGACCGCTGCGCCCAGCGGCGCATCATCGCGGCGGCCTCCTCCCCCAGCACGCCGCCGACGACCTGGACCGTCGCCCCGCCGAGCGAGCGCATCTGCTCGTTCGAGATGCTCAGCTCCTCGAACCCCGCGGCGGCCGCGTCGGCAATCGACGCGCCGTAGACGATTCGATCGATCTTCGCCCAGTGGATGGCCGCGAAGCACATCGGGCAGGGCTCGCAGGAGGAGTAGATCGTGCATCCGGGCAGCTCGATGGTCTCCAGCGCCTCGCATGCGGCGCGGATGGCGCGGACTTCCGCGTGGGCCGTCGGGTCGCAGGCATCCCAGACCGCGTTGTGAGCCGAGACGACAAGCTCGCCGTTGTGGACGAGGCTCGCGCCGAACGGCGTCTGCCCCGCGGCCATGCCTTCCTCTGCCGCCGCGATGGCCGCGCGCATGAACCGCTCGTCCACGGCGCGTTGCTCCGGGTTGGTTGCCTGCGGATTCACGCGGGCATCGTAGCAGGCAGCGCGAAACCACGGAAGCGTCTTGCTCTCCGAGAGCGGTCAATCGCACATGCTGACGGCGCGGGCGTCTGGCGCATGGGCGGTACGCGGGCATCGTGCCCGCGCGCCGCGGCCGCGAGGGTGGGTACGCTTACTTGCCCTTCTTGTACTTCACCGAGCAGCCGTAGGGCTTGGTCTGTTCGACGGGCGGTTTCTTCCCGGCGGCGAGCGCATCGAGGACCTTCCGGACGTAGCTGCTGGGCTCGTCCTTCTTCCCGCGCGGG
>CAYTQL010000315.1:0-3974 GCA_964439555.1 uncultured Planctomycetaceae bacterium
GGTTGATCAGCACGCCGCCGCCCTCGCCGTCCCAGGTGCCGCGCCACGCGCCGCTGTCGTAGTAGGCCTGGGTGCGGAACCAGCTCGAGCAGATCAACTGGATGCGGAAGATTTCGCCCAGCCGACCCGACTGCACGAGCTGCCGCGCCTTGATCATGATCCCGCGGGCGCGGTGCTGGAGCATGCCCCCGAGGACCACCTTCTTCCTGCGGCACTCGGCGATCATCGCCCGGGCGACCGAAACGCGCGATTCGATCGGCTTCTCGCAGAGCACGTGGAGCTTGCGCCGGGCGGCCTGGATCGTCAGCGGCCCGTGCCAGTAGTGCGGCGTGGCGACGATCACCGCGTTGATCTCGCCGGAGTCGTACATCGCTTCCGCGTCGGTAAAGTGCGGGATATCCAGTTCCTCGCCGAGCGTCTCGGCCTTGTCGGGCACGATGTCGCAGACCGCGCCGAGGGAGAAGTCGCGATTGTTGTCCTTCACGATATTCCGCGCATGGGCCGAGCCCATGTTGCCCAGCCCGACGATGCCGAAGCGAACCTTCTTCATCGGATACTCTCCTTTGTGGGGATTGCTCGAAGGGAATCAGCCTAGCGGGCGCGCCGCGCGATCGCAAGCGGCGTCGCCGTCAAGGCGAAGAGAGGTGTGCGTCGGCTTCGTCCGTCCGACTCAGGGGAGCCAGAACTCGGTGCGCAGCTCCTCCCCTTCGCGGGTGGCGCGGATGAAGCGTTCGACCTCGCGGAGGTCCTTGACGCCCGGCTCGCTCTCCACGCCGCTGGCGACGTCCACGGCCCAGGGCTGGACCAGGTCGATCGCGCCCTCCACGTTCCGGGCGTCGAGCCCGCCGGCGAGGATGATCGGGTCCAGCCCGGCCAGGGCGCCGGCGGCGCGGGCCTCGGCGACCATCTCCCAGTTGAACCGCTGCCCCGTACCCCCGCGGGCGCCGGGGACGTAGGCGTCGAGCAGCACGGCCGCGAGGTTCCGCTTCGCCTCTACGCCCGCGAGCCACTCGGCGACCTCCCGCAGCCAGCTCTCGTCGCGGACGCGGAAGGCCTTGATCGCCGGGCGGTCGAGCTGCCCGACCGTCTCCGGCGGCTCGTCGCCGTGGAGTTGAACGTAGTCGACGCCTGTTCGACCGATCACGCGGTTGATCGTCTCCGGAGCGGCGTTGACGAAGACGCCGACCGAGCTGACCCACGGCGGGAGGACGTCGGTGACCGCCCGGGCCTGCTCCGGGCTGACCCAGCGCGGCGACTCGGCGAAGACCAACCCGATCGCGTCGGCCCCCATCTGGGCGACCTTCAACGCCGTTTTCGGGTCACGCAGCCCTTCGATTTTCACGCGAACACGCTGCATGCCCGGAGGATAGCCCAGGACCGCAGGGCGAGCAACTCCGTTGCCCGCGGCTCGCGAACCTTCCGCGCGCCGAAAGAGGTCGCCCCCCTCTGCGTGTGGAACGGAGAGCCGACGCCGCGCGACCTGCGAGGCTCAGTCCATCACCCCCGCCGGGGCGGACCAGCGGGTGAGGAACCACTCCTCGGCGCCGGGGGCGAGCTGGACGGGGATCTCGATCTGCCCCTCGTCGGTCCGCTCCCAGGGGTGCTCTGCCCAGAAGGTCGCTTCCGCGGGCGGGTCCGGGCGCACGATGACCCGGGCCGGGCGATCGGTCCGGTTGACCAGGTGGATCAGGCGGTGCCTGGTGACCATGCCCGAGTCGTACTTCGGCGGGTAGTCCTGTCTCCCGGCCAGGACGCCCGGGCTCTTCACGCCGCCGCGGGGCGTCTCGGCGGCGGGGGCGCCGAGTCCGGCCGCCGGCGGTTTTTCGTCCGGGGCGTAGATGAGCGCCCGGAGCTCCCCGGCGGCGTCGACGGGCAGGCCCAGCCGGACGTGCGGGACCGCGGCGACTGCCGGTCCGTCGCGCCGGTCGGGGGAGGCGTCCGCGCCGAGATCAACCGCGGCGCCCCCTGCGCCTGTTTCGCCGGCGTTCGTCAACTCGGGCGCCGCGGGTCGCCGGACGGCGCGTGCGACCCCTTCTCGGCCCTTCGAAACGTTCGTCTTCGCGGTTGCGGGCTTGGGCGTCTGTCCGGTGCGCTCGAGTCCGCGCGATCCGTCGGGTTTGGGCGCGTCTGCCTCGGTGTGGGCGATCCGGCTCTGTTGCGGCGCCGGCGCCGGGCGCCGGGCGATCCACCAGGTCCCGGCGATCAGCAGCGCCATCGCCGCGGCCGCGAGGGGCGCCCAGACCCCGATGCGCAGCAGCCGGTGACGCGCCGGCGTCGGCTCCGGGACCGGCTCCGTCTCGCGAAGGAAGGTCGGGACGCACTCGCCGGGCTCCTCGGCCCGCCAGGCGGCCAGGGCGTCGCGTGCGCCGCGGAGTTCGACCAGGGCGTCGCGGCAGGCGTCACACTCGGCGAGGTGCCCTTCGAGCGCGGCGCGTCGGTCGTCGGGCAGTTCCCCGTAGAGCATCTCCAGCAGCTTGTCCTCGTGTTCGCAGCGGCTCATGTTTTCACGCTCCGGCCGGGGCGGCGTTCCGGGGCGAAGGCCCGGAGTTCCTCGACCAGCTTTGCCAGTGCATAGCGGACGCGGGATTTCACCGTCGCCGACGGGATGTCGAGCATCTCGCCGATCTCGCGGAAGGTCACCTCCGCCTCCCGCAGCGCCAGCGCCTCGCGCTGCTCATCCGGCAGGCGGTCCATCGCGTCGGCGACCGCCTCGGCCAGTTCGCGGCGCTGGGCGGTCCGGTCGGGGGAGGGCCCGTCATCGGCGAAGCGCTCCCGCTCGGGCAGCGGATGGGACTCCGGGCGGACCTTCGCCCGCCGTAGCCGGTCCCGCCAGTGGTTTCTCGCGATGGTAAAGACCCAGGTTCGCACCGTTGATTTCCCGCTGAAGCTCTTCCGCTTCGACCACGCCTTGAGCAGGGCTTCCTGGGCGAGGTCCTCGGCCCGGTCCCAGTCGCCGCACATCCCGAACAGGTAGCGGCGCACCGCAGTCGCATTCTCGGCGATCGCGCAGCCGATGTCGTCAACGCGCCGGGTCGGGCGGTCCCGACCGCCGGTCGGGTCGGACTGTTCCGTCTGGCCAGACGCCACGGACACTCCCGGGTGGTCTCGTCTCTTCACGGGGTTAGACGCAACGGGCCGGGGATGGATCTACCGGCATTCGAGTACGCATCGAGCCGCCCCGGACCTGCCTTGATTCTCGCGGCTTCATCGAAGGCTTGCAATATGCCGTCGCAGCCCCACAATAGTATGCTCTGCGCTTCGAGCGCCGGGGGGCGTGTAGAATACGCCGACCCCGCAGGCACCCGTTGACCCGTTTGGAGAGGATATCCATGACGCAGACACAGGAAGCAGCGACCGCCGTCCCCGAAGGCGACTACGTCGTCAAGGACATGGGCCTGGCCGATTACGGCCGGAAGGAAATCAAGATCGCCGAGCACGAGATGCCCGGGCTGATGGCGACGCGGGAGAAGTACGGCCCGCAGAAGCCGCTGGCCGGCGTGCGGATCATGGGCTCGCTGCACATGACGATTCAGACGGCCGTGCTGATCGAGACGCTCGTCGAGCTCGGCGCGGACGTCCGCTGGGCGTCGTGCAACATCTTCAGCACGCAGGACCACGCGGCCGCGGCGATGGTCGCCGCCGGTGTGCCCGTCTTAGCCTACAAGGGCGAGTCGCTGGAGGAGTACTGGGAGTACACCAAGCGCGCCCTGACCTGGCCGGACGGGAAGGGCCCGCAGTTGATCGTCGACGACGGCGGCGACGCGACGCTGCTGATGCACCGCGGCTACCAGGCCGAGGAGGACGCCTCGATCCTCGATGAGCCGACGGACAACAAGGAGCTGATGATCCAGAACGCCCTGCTCAAGCGCACGCTCGAGGAGGACAAGCAGTTCTGGCATCGCCACGTCGCCGAGTGGAAGGGCGTCTCCGAGGAGACGACCACCGGCGTTCACCGGCTCTACCACATGCAGAAG
>CAYTQL010000316.1:0-3959 GCA_964439555.1 uncultured Planctomycetaceae bacterium
GGACGGCGTCGACGTCCACCCCTTCACCGGGGCCGAGGAACTCCAGCAGATGCTCCACGAACGCTTCGCCGCCTGCGACGCGCTGGTGATGGCCGCGGCGGTGGGGGACTTCCGCCCCCTGCGCTTGCTGCCCATGAAGATTCCCCGCGCGGGCGGGCCGATGGCGCTGAAGCTCGTGCCCACCGAGGACATCCTCATGTCCCTCGCCCCCCGCAAGGGCCCGGGGCAGGTGGTGGTTTCCTTCGCGCTGGAGACGGGCGATCGCGAGGCCGTGGAGCGCAAGGCCCGCGGCGAGCTGGCCCGGAAGGGCGCCGACTTCGTGGTGGTCAACACCGACGACGCCGTCGGCGCCGAGGCGTCCGAGGCGGCGGTGCTCGCCCCGGAGGCGACGCTGCTGCCTTGGGCCCGGCGGACGAAGCGGCAACTCGCCGAGGCCCTCGTTTCCCTGATCGAACAGCACAAGGAATCCCATGAGCGTCCCACGCAGTGAGTACCCGCGTCCCCAGTTCGCCCGCGACGAATGGATGTGCCTCAACGGCATCTGGCAATTCGAGATCGACGCCGGCGACAGCGGGTTGCAGCGCGGCCTGGTCCGGCGTGAGCTGGAGGGCGAAATCCTCGTCCCGTTCTGTCCGGAGTCGGAGCTCTCCGGCATCGGACACACGGACTTCATGAACGCCGTCTGGTACCGCCGCACCGTGCGGGTCCCGGAGGCGTGGGCGAACCGGCGCGTCCTGCTGCACCTCCAGGCCGTGTAGTACGACGCGACGGTCTGGGCGGACACCGGCGCCGGACCTCAGCAGTTCACCCGCCACCGCGGAGGCTTCACGCCGATCACCTGCGACCTCGGCGACGTCGGCGGTCGGGAAGTGACGCTGGTCGTCCGCGCCCGCGACGACGGGCGCGACCCCAAGCCGCGCGGCAAACAGAGCACCCGCTATGCCAACCACGGCTGCCATTACACCCGCACGACCGGCATCTGGCAGACGGTGTGGCTGGAACCGGTCGCCGAGGCGCACCTCGAGCGCCCGCGGATCACCCCGGACGTGGCGAATCGGCGGGTCTTCGTGGAACTGCCCATGACCAACACCCGCCCGGGCGCCCGGGTTCGCGTGACGCTCGGCGACGCCGACGGGGACGTCGCGGCGGTCGAGCAGCCGGCCGACGGGGACTTCGCGCCGCTGGCGGTGCTGGAAATTCCCGAAGATCGCACGCGACTGTGGTCGCCGGACGATCCGCACCTGTACGACCTGACGCTGGAGTTGACCGGCGCCGAGGGAACGGTCCTCGACCGGGCCCGCAGCTACGCCGGGCTCCGGAGCGTAACCATCGACGGCATGGCGGTGAAACTCAACGGCCGGACGCTGTTCCAGCGGCTGGTGCTCGACCAGGGTTACTACCCGGACGGGATCATGACCGCCCCGAGCGACGAAGCGCTGCGGCGGGACATCGAGCTGTCCCGGGCGGCGGGGTTCAACGGCGCACGACTGCATCAGAAAGTGTTCGAGGAGCGGTTCCTCTACCACGCCGACCGGCTGGGGTACCTCGTCTGGGGCGAATTCGCCGACTGGTCCGGCGCCTGGCAGGCCCGCACCGAGGACTACACCGGCTCGACCTTCATCACCCAGTGGTTGGAGGTGCTCGCCCGGGACTACTCCCATCCGAGCATCGTGGGCTGGTGCCCGCTGAATGAGACGCACGCACCGCTGGAGGACTTCATTCCCGTCCACGACGAGACAATGCTGGGGATGTTCCTGGCCGCCAAGGCCGCCGATCGGACCCGCCCGGTGCTCGACACCTCCGGCTGGTCGCACCGCATCCGTCGGGCCGACGTGTGGGACACGCACGATTACTCCCAGGACCCCGAAGAATTCGCCGCCCGCCAGGCGCCGCTGAGCGAGGGCGCACCCCACCAGGTCAGCGGGCGGAGCAATCGGTCGGTTCCGTACGCCGGGCAGCCGTTCTTCGTCAGCGAGTTCGGGGGCATCTGGTGGAACCCCGAAGCGGCCGAGACGGAGGACTCCTGGGGCTACGGGGACCGCCCGCAGAGCATGGAGGCGTTCTACGAGCGCTTCGAGGGGCTCACCGGCGTCCTCCTGGGCGATCCGAACATGTTCGGCTACTGCTACACGCAACTGACCGACGTGTTCCAGGAGCAGAACGGCATCTACCACTTCGACCGCCGCGAGAAGTTCGACACGAGGCGCATCCATGCCGCCCAGCAGCGCCCCGCGGCCATTGAAGCGAGGGAACCGCACTCGCCCCAGAACGCGGTGTGACGGGTTGACCTGACGAAATCCTGCGCCGCAGAGGACCTGGCGGTCTACGAGGAACCGGAGTGGCTCCGGGCGGTGCTCCAGCTCGTCACCGACACGTACGCCGCCTTCATGCATCGGTGGTTCGAACAGGTCCCGACGCCAGTTCTACGAGGCCTACATGCTCTCGATGGACCCGGACGAGGGCACGGGAGACTGCTCGGCGCTGGCGATCACGCCGGAGTACGCTGCGGGGCTCTACGCCCTGGAGGCCCGTCTGGCGGCGGAGGAAGGGCAGCGACCGTTCGTCAAGGTCCAGACCACCGGTCCCTGTTCCCTCTCCCTGACGGCGGTGGACCAGGACAAGCGCTCCATCTACTACAATGAGGGATTCCGGGACGTCATCGTCAAGGCGCTGGCGATGAAGTGCCGCTGACAGGTGCAGAAGTTCCGCCCCTACGCCGGGCAGGTGATCTGTTTCATCGACGAGCCGGTCCTCACGGGGTTCGGCAGCAGCACCTACGTATCGGTCCACCGGGAGGACGTGATGGCGCTGCTCAGCGAGGTCGTCGAGGCCGTCCACATGGACGGCGCCCTGGCGGGCATCGTCGGCTGCCCGGGCGCGCTCCGACCGACTTGACGCGGAGGGCTTCCCCGGTCGAGAATGTCCGGACCCCGAGCCCAGGAGAGCCCGCAGTCCATGGCCAAGCGACGTCACGCCCGGAACCCCGCGAAGACCAAACTCGAAGCCCGCGCGTTCGACGCCCCGGCGGACGCCGCCCGGCCGGAGCGGTCGCCCTTCGACGGCGCTGGGGGGGGGCTGGGCGAGCCGAAGGCGAGTCGAAGGACGCACCTGCGGCGTCTGGGGCTGCTGGTCGCGGCGCTGCTGAGTGCGGCGGGGCTGACGCTGTCCTTCGCGCCGCATGACGTGTGGGTGCTGGCATACGCCGCGCTGGTCCCGATGGTGCTGGTGCTCGCCTCGCGTCGGCATCCGCGATGGGCTTTGCTATGTGCGTGGGCGACCGGGGTGGTCTTCTGGGCGGCGAACCTCTACTGGTTGTGGTGGATCACGCTTGCGGGATACTTCGCGCTGCTGGTGTACCTCCCTGCGTACTGGCTCGTGGCGGCGCTGGTCCTCCGGGGGTCGGCTCGCCGGGGTTGGCCGACGTGGGGGGTCCTCCCGGTCGTGTGGGTGGCGCTGGAGTATCTCCGGGCCTTCGTGCTTACGGGCTTCCCGTGGTTTTACATCGCCCATTCGCAGTGGTCGCGGACGGCGCTGATCCAAGTCTCCGACGTGACGGGGCAGTACGGCGTGAGCTTCTTCGTGCTGATGGTCAACGGGGCGATCGTGGACCTGGTCCGCGGGTTCTGGGCGCGAGGACGCCGGCGAGAGGCGAGCCTGCGAGCTCCCGCGATCGGCGCGGTCTGCTGCCTCGCGGCGCTGGGCGGGCTGTGGGGCTACGGGCGGTACCGGCTCGGCCAGGACGCCACCGCGCCGGGCCCGCGCGTGGCGATCGTCCAGCCCGCCTACCGCACTGCGCTCGGCCAGTTCGCCGATCCGTGGAAGATCTTCAACTGGCACACCGAGCAGACCGAGGAGCTCGCCGAACAACTCGCCGCCCGGGACGCCTCGGTGGACCTGGTCCTCTGGCCGGAGTCGACGCTCCCGACCTTCCTGAACCCGGACCTGCTGACGCTGGAGCC
>CAYTQL010000317.1:0-3920 GCA_964439555.1 uncultured Planctomycetaceae bacterium
GTGCATGTTGGGCAGCCAGCTCATGCGGTCGTAACGGAAGTGCGGGTGCCAGGGCTTGTGCCCGGAGAGGTGGAACTCGATATACGCCCGCAGGGAGTCCTCCACGCCCTTGCGCTGCGGGGGGGTCAGTTCGTGGTAGAGCACGTCGTAGCGGAGCGTGTTGAGCGTCTGCTCGTCCCGCATGTGGCGATCGCCGCTGGAGGGCGACCCCTCGTGCCAGACGAGGTCCTTCTCCAGCGGAATGCGGGCGTCCGGGACGCGCCCGATAAAGCCCAGCAGGGCTTTCTTCTGACGCTCGCCGGCGGCCTTGTCGCCCATCACCATGTACTCGAAGAGGTCCAGCAGCGTGCGGTTGCCCTTCCCGATGCCGGTAGACTTCATCCGCGCGTACTGGGCCTTCGCCTGCGGGTCGGACTCGATCTTCTTGCGGATCGCGGCCGCCTCGTCCTCCGTCCACAGGATGAACGGGTGGTCCACGTCCTTCGGAGCGGCCGGGAGAACGGAAACGGCGACGAGCGGGACAACGACGGCGAGCAATGCGAAGCGTTTCATATGCAGAGAGTCCTTTCGTATCTCGGTTCACCCCTTCAACGCCGGACACCGCGACAGGTTATGCGCAGCCGCATCCCCGCGGCCGCGAATTCCGGCGTCCGAAGTTCGGATGACGAAGCGATAAGACCCGACGCGCGAAGCTTCCCGCTCGCCCGGCTCCACTGTCCGGACGTTCGGCGTCCGTACTGCCAGGTCGATTCGTCATTCGCGTTTCGTGCTCCGCGCTCGCTCGGTCATCGCCCGCAGCACTTCTTGAACTTCTTGCCGGACCCGCAGGGGCACGGGTCGTTGCGCTTGGGCTTGACGTCGCCGGGCATGGCACGGGGGCCGGCGGCGAAGGCGGACGCCCGCTCCGCCGCGGCGCTCGGGACGTGGATTTTCTGCCTGGGCTGCTTGGGCGGGGGCATCTTGCCCTGGCGGAAATACTCGGCCATGCGGCGCAGCTCGGGCAGCGCCTCGCGGAAGAACAGCTTGAAGCCCTCGCAGAACCAGTGGGTCCGCTCGGCGTCACCGTAGAGGGGCATGTGGTGCTTGGGGCACCCGCCGCGGCAGAAGTCCAGGAACTCGCAGTCGCGGCAGGCGGCGGGCAGCTCGGTCTTGAGCGTCGCGAACTCATCGAGCATCGGGTCGCGCACCAGTTCGGCGAGCGGGCGCTCGTTGATGTTGCCGATCTTCCAGCGCTCGTAGACGAAATGGTCGCAGACGTACAGATCGCCGTTGAACTCCAGCACGTGGGCGTTGGCGCACTGCTCGGCGTAGCAGCACATCGCCGCCCGCCCGTAGATGAGCTGGTGAAGCACCGAGTCGATGAATCGCTCGGAAACCTTCCCCACGTCCCGCGTGGCCCAGAGCTCGAAGACGTCCAGCAGGAAGCGCCCGAACTGCTCCGGGCGGCAGGAGTAATCGGCCACGCGACCGTCTGCGGTCCGCTCCAGGATCGGGATGAACTGGAGATACGGGACGCCGCGGTTGACGAAGTAGCGGTAAATATCCCCGGCATGCGGGGCGTTGGCGCTGTTGAGGGTCACCAGGACGTTGAACTCGACGCCCTTCTGCCGCATCAACTCCAGCCCGCGCCAGGCGCGGTGGTGGGAAGGCCGCCCGGCGCGGTCCACACGGAAGTGATCGTGCCACTGCGGCGGCCCGTCGATGCTCAGGCCCACCAGGAACCCACGCGCGGCGAGGAAGTCGCACCATTCCTCGTCCAGCAGCGTCCCGTTGGTCTGGAGGGCGTTGGTGATGATCTGCTCATCGCCGAGGCGGTAGCGGTCCTGGAGTTCCACCGCCCGGCGGAAGAACGGCTTACCCGCCAGCAGGGGCTCGCCGCCCTGCCAGCCGAACTCGCAGCGAACCGGCATCGCCTCGAGGTACTGGCGGGTGTAGGTCTTCAGCAACTCATCGGACATCCGGTACCGCGTCGCATCCGGGTAGAGCTCCCGCGGCTTCATCGTGTAGTAGCAGTAGCGGCAGTCGAGGTTGCACACCCCGCAGACCGGCTTGCACATGATGTTGAAGGGGCGAGGGGGCGTCTCGGCGTTCGGTTCGGTTGTCGGGCGCGTCTCGGTCATTGCGGCTCCGCGAGCCCCGACCGCGGCGCGCAGGAGCCCGCCGGCCGGGGAAAAAGGTCGTCAAAGAGCCCTCCAGATTAGCAGAATCGACGCGCACTTCACAAGGTTCTCACGCACGCGCGATTGACAGAATCGTTGGTCGCGGTTATACTTACCCTTGCTCAGTCAGTGAGGCAAATTCCTGTTACGGACACGAAGGGCTCGTCCGGGTCCGCCGTGGTCCCATGTGGAGGAGTGGTCCATGGTTACGTCGCTACCGATCCGCAGTCTGCGGCCGGCGTTGCTTCTCGTGCTGGTCCTGGCAATCGCCGCATCCGCTCCCGCGGTCGTCCGTCACGATGACACCGGCCCGGCCTCGACGCCCCTGTCCAACCTTCTGGGCAACGTGGCCGTCGGACTCACCGGCGCTACCGACAGCGCGGTGGTCATCGGGCCCGATCATATCCTCCTGGCCTCTCACCAGACCGAAGGCGGCACCGACCGCGCCAGCGTGGTCATCGGGACCAAACGCTACTACACGGGCGAGTTGCTCGAGGATACCGGCAAGGGCCTGAGCATCTACAAGATCTACCGTGACCAGGCACTCACCCAGGAAGCCAATCTCTCCCAGTGGGCGGAAATCCACTCCGCCCAGCCGACCGCGGGAACGACCTTCACCTTCGGCGGCTTCGGCTCGGCCACCAAGTACGAAGACCCGGACGACCCGAGCGATCCGGACCAGGTCGACGAGAACTACGAGGTCCACAACAACGGGACGCTCGTGGGCTACGAGTGGCTGACCGGCACGAAGGGCACGCTCCGCTGGGCTACCAACACCATCGATCACTCCGGGGCCGTCTCCGGGCTCAGCTATGACGCCCTCCTGGCCGACTTCGACGGGCTGGGGACGCCCGGGGAAGGGCTCGCCGCGAACGGCGACTCCGGCGGCGGATTCTTCGTCAACGTCGGCGGGGACTGGAAGCTCATCGGCATCACCACCCTGGCCACCCGGCACCCGACCGACGGGAACGACCCCTACCCCTCCGAGACGACCATCTTCGAGGCTGGCAACGAGGACCAGATGGGTGCGGTTCGCCTCTACGACGTCTCCACGTGGGTCCGGGACAACGCCCCCGTTCCCGAGCCGGCCACGATGAGCCTCCTCGCGATCGGCGGGCTGGCGCTGCTCCGCCGACGCCGACGCTAGGGCATTCCGGAACGCCGGCGCGGCCCGGAGAGCGAGGGAGTCGCGTTCTCGGAAAGGACCGAAGCGAGCAATGCGCCCCGCCCGGGCGCCGTCCGCCGCCCCCGGCAGCGGCTTCACGCGACCTTGGCGCCCTGGCTGCACCAACTGCATCGACCGCCCCAGCGCGCCGGCTCCCGCATCTGCTCACCCCCGATTCCACTACGCCCGAGAGGACTCGAACCTCTGACCTGCGGTTTAGGAAACCGCTGCTCTATCCTCCTGAGCTACGGGCGTGGACGCCGATTTCTGTGCTCAAACCATTGTCGCGGCTAGGTTTGCGATCACATGGAACCTATCAGACGCATCCGGACAGCCGATCGAAGCCGGGGCGAAATCTACTCCGTCTTCGACAAGCAACTCGACCGATAGAGCCAGGTCCCGCACAAGCTTCCTTCGTTCGGCGGTCCCTGCGAGGGCATCCAGAAGGTTCTGAATCCCGGGGAGATTTTACGAGTTGGCGATCCCTGCGACAAGTACCTCCGCCGGCTCGAGACTTCGACGCCTCGATTGCGCAGCTAAAGCAGCTAAAGGGGTCAGGAACCTTTCCTTCGCCTATCACGAAACGCCAGCACAGC
>CAYTQL010000318.1:0-1547 GCA_964439555.1 uncultured Planctomycetaceae bacterium
CCGGTTGAAGGCGTTGGCGCTGAGCCCGTGGACGATGGCGAACCGCAGCCGCTCATCGTCGATGCACCGCTCGAAGAGTTGATTGAGGTCCCGCCGGGAGACGAAGGCGCTCATCAGGCGGACGCTGTCGGGGTCCTCGGCGGTCTCGAGCGGCTGGAACGCCCCGATCCGGACGGCGATCGCGCTGAGCCCGTGCTGCGTAGCGATCATCCGGCACATCGCCTCGCCGAAGCACTTGCTCACGCCGTAGAGGTCGCCGGGGTTGACCGGCTCGTCCGGGTGCACCTGGTGGGCCCGCGGATACCCGCTGACCGCGTGGATGCTCGATGCGTAGACCACCCGCCGCACGCCGGCCGCCACGGCCGCGGTAAGGACGTTGTACGTCCCGACGATGTTGTCCCGCAGAACCGGCTCCCAGGGGGTATCCGGCGCGGGGTGAGCGGCAAGGTGTAGCAAGGTGTCCTGCCCGGCGAGATCTTCCTTGAGGGCGTCCAGCTCGGCCAGGTCCAGACAGACCACCTTGCCGTAGTCGCGGACCGGCGCGTCGTCCACGCCGGGGTGGACCATCAATGTCAGGTCGTACCGGTCGTGCGAGTGTTCGGCGAAGTAGCGGCCGATCCGCCCGCCCGCACCGGTGACGAACACCTTCCGCCGTCGCGGCTCGGGGGCCTCCACGGCGGCGTCGCGGAGCACGAATGCCTCTCCCATGGTTCTCTCCTTCCACTCACAGGATAGCGCCCGCGGGGCTCACCGGCCCTCGGCGTCCATGCCCGGCCGCCGCGTTCGCGCGAAGGCCCGTCGCGTCGCGTCGCTCCCCGGCGGACCCTCGCCATCCCGGAGGCGCCGGGTCGCAGCGAGGTCCTAGGGGGGTTCGCCCGGCCAGTCGGCCAGGGGGCTCAGCGCGGGCTTCTCGACCGGGCCCGGGCTTACAAGCACGGCGATGCGCACCTTGCCGCATCGGGCGCGGACGATCGCGCGGAGGCGGGTGTAGTGCTCGTTTGCCGCCTCGGGCGGTTCCTGCCGGGCCGGGCAGGCCGAGAACGTCGCCCGGTGCGGATCGAGCAGTTCTACGCGGAGGGTGCGGTTGTCCTTCCGGAGGGTGGCCGAGGCGCCATCGGTGCTCACGTCCGCGTCGGTGAGCGCGTTCCAGGCGACCGTCGCGTCGCGGGTGAGTTCCAACTCGTCCTGGATGAGCACCGCCCGCCGGTCCGCCACCAGTCGCGCGCCGCGGCGCGCGCGGGCGGCGTCGGCGTAGGCACTGTCCATCTCGAGGACCGCGGCCGCGTCGTCCGGGGTGCTGTGGAACCGCACGAACCCCGCCTCGCCGTCGAGCCGCTGGTTGCCCTCGTCGATCAGCGGGATGTTGTGCCCCGCCGAGCCGAGGCGGAAGTAGCTCCACCGCTTGCCCTCGTCGCTGTGGCGGTCCCAGTAGCCCGGGAGGGAGTAGGCCTCGCGCCCCAGGTCCCAGAACCAGCGGGTCCCCGCGGCGTCGAGCTCGAAGCCGCCGAGGTCCAGGTGCCCGTGGTTCACCCGGTTGTACCCGCCCT